>DATJDF010000174.1:0-5466 GCA_035497555.1 Arachidicoccus sp.
CAAGTATTGCTGTTCGTGACGATAATAAAACAATTCAGGTACAACCAAGTATGAATATCCAATGGACCCCTATTGAAGGCTTACAATTCCAGACGGAACTCAATTATAATTTCAACTCGGGTATTAGTGATAATTTTAAGCCATCCATCATTAACAAGGGCAATGGGCTGTCAACTTCATATCATAGTAGATCCAATGCCTTATACAATAGAAATTCCATTAATTTTATAAAGAGTATAGAGAAGGATGGCGTGGGTGTGCATAATTTCTCGGTTTTTGTTTTTAATGAATTACAAATGAATTCTTTAAGAGCAGATCAGTCGATGATTTCAGGTTCTGCTAATGATTACCTTACAGGTCCTAACGGTTACAACTGGTATGCCAGTGTTGCAGGTACTTTTGACAATGCTACAGAAGGCAGAAATATTGCCTATGGCGGGGCATTGAGCTACAATTACAAACTGCGTTATGTAGTGGATTTTCAGTATAGAGTAGACGGAACTTCGACAAACGGTCCAAATATTGGTTACAAGCAAAGCCCGAATATAAGTGCAAGATGGAACATCCAGAATGAAAACTGGGCAAAAGGGATCCGATGGATGAATGAGAGTTCCTTTCGTTTCAGCTATGGTACAACATTAGTTCCCACAGGTTCCATATTTGATGTTTATGGAAAATTTAATCCCGGAAGTAATTATAACGGTCAGCAGACAATCGTATCTGATTTTGGGAATGCGCCAAACGTGAATTTTAAATCCTTTACAAATACACAATTGGATATCGGTTATGAAGGCGCTTTCTTTAACAACCAGTTTAATGTAATGTATGATTTTTATTACATTTCAAGAGATAATCAGACCTATCCCAATGCCTTAGCGAATACTACCGGATATGCGAAGATAACGACCAATGATGTATCGACGGTGAGTTATGGCAATGAAATAACGCTCTCTTATCATTCTCCACAAACCAGTGATGAAAACAGGTTTACCTGGTCATTATCTGCCAATGCAGCTTTTAATAGAAATGTATTAACCCATTTGCCAGATAATCTGCGTCAGTTAATGAAGCAGGATAATGAAACCGATAACTTCCCAGTGTTATACCGTTTAGGAAACAATCCATTATCCACCATGGTTTATAATACAGTTGGTGTTTATCCTACAAATGGTGCTGTTGCTGTAGACCCCCTGACAGGGCGGCCAATCCAGGTGGGTGTAGGAACTAATGTCTTTTTAGGAGGCGGATCGCCGATCTGGACGGATTTAAATGGGGATTATATCATTGACAAAAATGATCTCATGGTACTTGGAAACCCCCAGCCGAAGGTCACTGGTGGCATTACCCTCTATATGAAGTATAAGCAATGGAGCCTAAGTACCAATGTTTCTGCCACGCTTTTCAGGGATGTAATCAACTCCTCTTTAGCGGGTAAATTTGAACATTTCAAGGATCCGCTCTTTACGGGTAACAATAGTAACCTCTCTAATAATGGCGTGATGGTACCCATCGATCAGTTTGATTATTGGAAAAACGCTGGAGATATTGCCCATTTCCCAAATCCATTCGATTACCTCACTGCTCCCACTATGCAGCCCTATAGATGGAACCAGACTTTGTTTTTTGAAGATGGCTCCTATTGGAAGTTGAATAATGTGACGGTTTCTTATACCGTGAACAGAGATTGGAGTAAAAAATATGGAGTTAGTTCTGCGCGGTTTTTTGTGACGGGTGCGAATTTGTTAGTGCTTTCGCCTTATTCAGGATCAAGCCCTGAAAACGTAACAGATTTAGGCTTCGACAATCCCAATGGTTATCCAAATGCCAGAAATTATGTCATTGGCGTAAATCTACAATTTTAAAAGATCGTTGATCGGAACCGTAAATTTTACTGGAAAACTAAATTGAATAAAATGAAATTAAGGAACAAACTCATCGTGATCATGCTAGCCTGTAACTTCATGTACTTGAATTCAGGATGCAAGAAGTTTTTAAATGTGGATCCTCTGAGCGCACTTTCCGGAAATAATTTCTGGAAAACACCTGCGGATTTTGATAATTATATGGCAGGTATATACAACCAATTCCGGAGCTATACTATGATGGATGAAGGCAATACATATACGCAGTTTTTTCCGGCTATTGGCGACTTCAGGTGTGCCCCCTTTACCGGCGTCAATACTTCCAACCGTAATTATATTAATCAATTAGCGAATAACGACCTCAAAGGAGTGATTAATTCTACTTCTAACTGGGTAGGCACCTATGCGAGAATCACCGACTGGACTCGGTTTTTTCAAATCATTTCCTCCTGCAATATTCTGGTGGATGAAATTGGTAAATCTGAAGGTGTTTTGTCTGAGAAACAAAGGGGCCAGTTTAAAGGTGAGGCAGTTTTCATGCGTAACCTAAGTTACTTTTATATGGCACGGCTCTTTGGAGACATTCCCTATTATACCGATCCGTATAGAACCGATCCTTCTGCCCGAGAAGATATGGTTGCTGTTTTGAACAAATGCATGGCCGACATGGGATCTGCTGTTGACGGCTTGCCCTGGACCTATGACGACCCGTCAAAACGAGGAGTACGCGCCATGAAAGGTGCAGGCCTCGATCTAATGATGGAGATTAATATGTGGTGCGCCGGATTTGATGCGCCCAATCAGGAAAAATATTGGGCTGCTACGGATTCTTTAGGTGAGGTTTTACTGACAAAGAATGGCGGTAGTTATGAGCTCCTGCCAATGGAGCGTTTTCATGAGGTTTTCGAAGGTAATTCTAAAGAAGGGCTTTTTGAGATTGCTCAAAGTCTCAATAAAGGCGAAGTGTTCGGTCTGTTTTCCACATTCACTGACAATATGCTGCATTATCCTCATAAACAAAACGGAAGCACCAGAAGTTACCTTTCTATTGACCGTAATTTTTTATATAAGATGTTTCCTAAGGACAAGCCGGATCAAAGATGGTCCATATTATTTACCGATTGGGATAATGCGGATCCTTTTGCGATGGAATATCTGAAGTTTAGCAATATTTATGCAGAAGAAGGGGAGGATGTAAATCCGGATGATAACCAACTGATCTTTAGATTGCCGGACGCGATCCTGCTTCGGGCAGAGGCTTGTGATAAATTAGGCAAGAAAGCGGAGGCTATCAAGTTACTGGACATGGTCCGTAACAGAGCAGGTGCCACGCCTTATGTAGATGGAGAAACGCCGAATATGGATTTATCGGATGCAATTTTTATGGAACGATGGAAGGAATTATTTGGAGAAGGATATTATTTCTTTGACCTGGTAAGAACAAAGCGCATATTGGATGGCAATTTTTGCGCACATCCAATTTCTGCTGAAGCATTTTCAAGAGGTGCTTGGACCTGGCCAATCAGCGAGAAGGCGCTTATAAAGAATCCGGGAATGCGTCTAAATGATTATTGGCGTTAACGGCGCTAATGCAGTTATTGATTTGATTTTTTATTCTAAAAAAGATAAAGATGTTTTTAAGAAAATTATTAGCCTCGGGATGTCTGATGACGCTTGTGGTAGCAATGATCTCGGGATGCAAAAAAAATGATTATTTTATAGATACTGGCCTACATAAAGCCGATTACAACGGGACTGTGATGGAATATTTAGAGCAGAATCCTCATCATTTATTTGATTCTTTATGCAAAGTTATTCGTCTTGCAGGAATGGAAGATGTGTTTAACAACGATTCTATTACCTTTTTTGCACCGGCTGACACTTGTATCATGGCGTCGGTCGCCACTTTGAATCAAAGCCTACTACTTAAAGGAAAGGATACCGTGACCGATCTGGGACAAATTGACGCATCGGTCTGGAAAAGAGAGTTGTCTCTTTATGTTTTCAAAGGAGTACACCGTTTAAAAGATTATCCACAAATTGATCCGCTGGCGATGCAGGTTTATGGCGGCCAGTATTATGCATCTTACAGTGGCAAAGTGATGAATATTGGGGTATATTTTCAGGATGTAAATGGTGTAAAATATGCCGGCTACCGTCAACTTGTTCTAGGCTATTTTTCGGGGGAAACACCTCCGGATTTTCTTCCCTACCTGATTCCTGTCGCTTCATCTGATATACATCCCAAAAATGGAATCGTCCATGTACTTCAATTTACCCAAAAGGTTATCTATGTCAACGAAAATGGTGATCAGACGACTGAAGTGTTCCCGGTATTCTTCGGGTTTCAGCCATATGATTTTGTGACAGAGGCAATTGCAGAAGGGATAGATTACAGCAAGAAGTAGAATAGTGATGTAGTAACTCGAAATAAACCATTATCAAAGTATAAAAAAGGGTTTCATGATAAATAAGAATAGCATTTTAAACTTTTTCGTGCAGATTGTGCTTATAGCCAGCGTCCTTTTGGGTGGATGCAATAAGACGACAGAACTTGGAGCAGGGCCTTATTTTAAGGCGCCAAACCCAACAGTTCAATTTTACGGAAAAACGCCACTGCCAGCTGATGGAAAAGTGGGCGATAAAATTACCTATGAGGTCAGGGGCCTGGATAAATTGAAAGGGTATACTTTTTATATTAACCAGGTTAAGGCAGAAATTATCGCCACAAAGGATAGCACGATAACAGTTATAATACCAGAGGGTACATCTTCCGGGCCGGCATCCATATTAACTTCTGACGGGCAGTATTACTACGGCCCGGTGCTAAAAATTGATGGAAAGGTTTCCATCGACAGGACTTTTAAAGCGGGAATGGGAACAAATGGCCCTATTTATTCGGCTTATTATAATGGAGCGGGAAATGGTCTTTATTTATTGGGAGGGAATTTTACCGATTATAATAACCAAAGTGCCGCTGGAAAGGTCAACAGTATTGTGAAAATTTCCTCTGACGGGACATTTCTCAATTATAGTGCAGGAAAAGGCTCTCTTGGGGGTACTATTTCTACCATATTGCCTGTAAGTGGTCAGTTTTATTTGGGCGGGATTATGTCAAGTTACGGCGCGCATTCGATTGATGGCGTCACCAGGGTGAACGATGACTGTTCAATAGATACCATGGAGGTTGAGTTGGTGAATCCGAATCCAACCGACCATCCCGAGAACACAATAGATACGGTGCCTACGCTTAACGCTTATTTATCCGGCTGGGTAACTAAATTGTTTACCGGTGGTAACGATCATATTATCGCGGTGGGTAATTTTAGTTTGTATTCTAGTTATTTTTATGAACGGTCACAAAAAGGTATTTACTATATTGATCGAACAAGGATGGATAATTTTGTCCGCTTTGACAGCGACGGAATGCTGGATTCGAGTTTCAATTTTGATCCTCAGACTGGAATGAGCAAAAGAAATCTCAATGGGAATATCAGCGACGGTATACAATTACCAAACGGGCAAATTATTTTTGTAGGATCCTTTACGAGTTTCAATGGTGCGCCGGCGCCGAAAATTGCTTCGCTCACGGAAGATGGAGATC
>DATJDF010000175.1:0-4703 GCA_035497555.1 Arachidicoccus sp.
GAATGATATTGAGTCCATTGACATATTAAAGGATGCCTCTGCAACAGCTATCTATGGTTCCCGGGGGGCTAACGGGGTAGTCATTGTAACAACGAAGCAAGGCAAGACCGGTAGGACCGTTCTGAATCTGAATCTTTCGACAACATTTGAATCGCTTCAGGATAAAGAAGAAATGATGGATGCTGAACAGTATATTTCTTTCAGGCGCTGGGCTTATTACTATAAAAATCCATCAACTTTTCCAAGGGGTGATCAGCCCACTATTGAAAATGATAAGGCGATTTTCCATGCTACCAGTGATCCTTCGGCATGGTCCAATATTGCCAAAGGATGGACATCAGGAACCTGGGACGGTTCAAAAGTGGCCACAACTGATTGGAGAGGTTTAGTAAAGCAGCCGGGTTTAACCAATAATCTCAACTTAAGCGTCAGTGGCGGAAGTGAAAAACTAAAGGCGTATGCTTCTTTTGGTTATTTGGATAATAAAGGGACCCAGAGGGGGCAAAATTTCCGAAGGTATTCTGCGAATGTCAATGTCGACTTTAATGCAACTAAATGGTTCTCAATGGGAACCAATCTAAAAGTCTCCTATAGCATACAGGAATACGGTCAATCTGAGACGGGTGCTACTACAGTATCTTCTTCAGGTAGTATTTATGAATCCGCCAGGTCACTTTTCCCTTATGCTGTACCCTACGACTCTTTGGGCAATAGGGTATTTTACCCTGGTGGAGATGTCGCCTTTAAAAATGTGGTTAATGAGTGGAATTTAAACCAGGATCAAAGAACCACAATCAGGGCATTTGGAAGTTTGTATGCACAGGTTGACTTTGGGAAAATCATTCCAGCTTTGAAAAATTTAAGGTATCGGGTGAATTTCGGACCTGATTTGTCTAACTATCGAGATGGAACATATATAGACCCAAATTCTGTGATTAGTAGTGGATCCAGCTTTGCTTCTCTGATGAAGCGGCAAACAATATCTTATACTTTGGATCACCTGATCTATTATAACAACAGTTTTGGCAAGCATGATATCGGGCTGACATTACTGAATAGCCAGACCCAGTATTCAATAGAAAGTAGTTTGATTTCTGCAAATGATATCGCTTTCCCGAGTCAAAAATGGAATGCATTAACCAAGGATTATATTTCCTCGTCCAATTTGAAAGATTATTCATCAGGCCTTATTGAAAGTCAATTACAGTCCTACATGGCCCGTGTAAATTATGGATTTGATGAGAAGTATTTGCTTACGTTGTCCGCGCGCCGGGATGGTGCTTCTCAGCTTGCTGAAGGACATAAATATTCATGGTTTCCGTCCGCGGCCATTGCCTGGAAGATGGACCAAGAGAATTTTATGAGTAATGTCAAGTGGGTGGACGATTTGAAGTTAAGGTTAGGTGTTGGTGTAACCGGTAATTCGGCGATAGATCCTTATGAAACCCAGGGTGCGATATCTTCTATCTTCTACCCGTATATAAGCTCTTTGACGACAGGTGCAATTCCTTCGACCACCATGGCCAATAAAAACCTGGGTTGGGAAAAGACCACCCAATATAATATTGGACTGGATTTTACTTTGTTGAACCGTAGGGTATCAGGAAGTCTTGATTTTTATAAATCTACAACGACCGATCTGTTAATGGAAATGTCGATTCCAACGGTTACCGGCTATCAAACCACTTTTGCTAATGTGGGTGAGACGGCTAATAAAGGTATAGACCTGAGCCTGACAACGGTTAATATCAATACCAATTCATTTAATTGGACTACGACGACGAATATCTCCTGGCAAAATGACCATATCGTTTCCTTAGCGAATGGTAATGAAGATGATATCAATAATAACTGGTTCATCGGTCAGCCAATTGGCGTCATCTATGGATATAAAGCGGCTGGCTTATGGCACCTGGCAGATTCGGCTGTTTACAATCAGTTCAATGCAAATGGAACGGCTTTTTCTCCGGGCAACATCAGGCCTGTCGATATTGACGGGGATCAGAAAATTGATGCCAATCACGACCGGGTAATCATTGGAAGTACCAGACCCAGATGGATCGTTGGTATGACCAATAACTTTTCATACAAATCTTTTGATTTCTCAATTTTCCTGTATGGTCGTCTAAAATATATGTATGACACCGGCGGAGAGGTAGAAGGTGCCCGTAGCGTTCAAAGGCAGCTTGACTATTACACTGAAAATAATATGGATGCTGAATACCAGAAACCGATTTATTCTGAGGGTAGCGGTGATCCGTATTACGGTTCATTAGGGTATAAAAATGCTTCGTTTATCAAAATCAGGAACATTTCCTTAGGTTATAATTTAAGTGGCAAAATGCTGAATACAACAGCTATTTCAAATTTAAAAGCTTATATACAGGTGACTAATCCGGGCATGTTATTTTCAAAAATAGATTGGCTGGATATGGACGTAGTAGGTTCTACTTATAACCGTGGGATCACGATTGGCATAAATGCAACATTTTAACGAAGCGATTAACCGTAAAAATTTAATGAAATGAACAATATAAAATTAATTTTTAAAGTATCCCTTTTTTGCAGTCTCCTTATTTTGTCCGCCTGCAAAAAGAACTTTTTAAAAGAAGACCTGGAAACGGCGAGAGGTATGGACTATTTCAAAACCGATGCGGGGATTTTAGATTTGGAATCAGGTACCTATTATCAAGTCTTCAAAACCCCTTTTAGTGCAGAGTGGATATATTGCGCCACTAATTATGGAGTAGACGAATTTTCGATCGGTGGGGATCCCTCCAACGGCTCCTGGAATAACTACGACGTCGGCTTCAAATCCATAGTGACTGTCAATAATTCTAATACCGCGGCTGCAAGTGATCAGTGGGATAACCTGTTTCTGGGTATTGGCGATGCCAATCTGTTGATTCAGAACGCGACCGAGAGAGCCTCTACCGCAGATGAGATAAAAAAGAACGCACTAGGAGACGGGTATTTTTTCCGGGCATATTGCTATCTGAGGCTGGTGTCTCAATACGGCGGCGTTCCATTAAAAACAACACCCAGTACAACAATAGAGATGGAGTTTACCCGTGCGACACCTGAAGAAATCTATAAACAGATCATTGATGATTTTAAACAGGCATATGACCTTTTGTCAAACACCGGAGCTCCGGCCAGGATTACTAAAGACGCTGCAGCTCATTATCTGGCCAAAGCCTATTTATTCCGGGCAAGTGAAATTAATGATGCGTGGAATGCTGCGACCAAGACTGCTGATCTGGACGCTATCATACCCCTTTGTGATGAAGTTATTGCGGGTCATCCATTGACGCCGGACTTCGCTGACCTCTGGAAGTACACAGGACCAGATGGCGCTAATGAGCAATTGCCGGAGCTCATACTTTCTGCGCAGTTTACAGCGGATGTTTCTGCCAATGGCGGTAACAACCAGCATCTTTATTTCGGGGGCAGGTATGACGATCTTCCGCAAATGCAGCGGGACGTTACAGGTGACCGGCCGTATAGCAGACTTCGTACGAGTTATTATATGTATAGAGTTTATGACCAGGTGAATGACTCCAGGTTTTGGAAAAGTTTTCGCACAAAAAGCAGGTTAAACAAATCTTCAGGAGGTTATTATAAAAATGGAGACTTAGGTATAATTTATATTATTAATCAACCAGGGGATAACCGATTTGCTAAGTATAAATTAAATGATGTGGTCGTTGATGCCAAGACTGGAAAAACGATTCCGAGTGCTTATATCGCTTACCCTAAAGGAACATTGACAGATGGTGCTTTAAATGTAGATGTCCGGTTCCCTTCACTAAGTAAATATATGGACGGTTCCAGAACTGCCTTAAATGATTCCAGAGGCTTGCGTGATGTAATTCTTGCCAGATCCGCAGAAACTTATCTGATTGCAGCAGAAGCGAAGATCAGGCTGGCAAAATTAGGCAAAGGTAGTTATGCAGATGCATTGCCTTATATAAATGCGGTCCGTAAGCGTGCGGAGTTCAGAAGTGGGGAAAATCGTGCTGCGTATTATGACGGCGGTGGTGCGCTGGAAGCATCGGCTTCCGGGCAAAACCCGGATATGAATTCTTTTATGCCGGAAAACTCCTATTATGAGTCCAATAATATTGCAAAAACGACAGCGGCGACTGATTTGACGATATCAAATATCAATACATTACCGCAAGGGGATGAATATGTGATTTCAAAATTGGGGAAGAGCAGTCCATATGACCGGATGCTGGCATTTGTACTGGATGAGCGTTCCCGGGAACTTTGTGGGGAGTATAAACGCTGGGAAGATCTGGCCAGAACAAATACGTTGATTCCACGCGTTCGGGCTTTTAATTTCCAGGCTTCAGCCAATATTAAGGATTATCATGAGTTAAGACCGATTCCCCAGACTTATTTGGATGGGATTCAGTTAAATGGTAAAGCCTTGACTCCGGATGAAAAGCAGGCGCAGCAAAATGACGGGTATTGATAGGTGATACGAATTAGGCTTCAATCCGTGAGTTATTTTATTAACCCATTTATAAAACAGCTCGGTTGACTTTTATCAAATGCAAATCGGGCTGTTCTTATAATATGCCTCTTGTTATTGGAGATACAGGCGCTCAAGTGTCGGTGATTTGATTCCTAAGAGTCTCTTTGGAGCATAACGTTCTACTGCTCAATATTTCAATCGTATTATTTATAGCTTGATA
>DATJDF010000176.1:0-4457 GCA_035497555.1 Arachidicoccus sp.
ATTATGGTAGAAGGAATACTCCCAACAAGATACGCACGCGGTCCAAAAGGAAAAGTTCATTTTACGGAGTACTATCAATATCAATCCGGCAACAGGCAACTGATTCGGCTGGATCAGGAGAAAAAGCAGTTAGCTGCCCAATATGCCCCTTTTTATACCTTTTATCGTCAGGAAAGCCTGGCATCTGGCAAATAGGTTAAAATAATTTTGTAGAATGTGGCATTTATACCTACCTTTGCAGTCCTTAAAATTTTTAAGTTATGAACGTAGCAGCAAACTATGTACACGAGCAATTGACGGCAATTAAAGAATTTCCAAAGTTTAAAGCAGGTGACAATGTTACCGTGAATTATAAAATTGTGGAAGGTGGCAAAGAACGTATTCAGAGCTTCCGTGGAGATGTATTGAAAATCCAGGGCGATGGCGCAACGTCTACTTTTACAGTTCGTAAGATCTCAAATAGCATTGGCGTAGAAAGAACTTTCCCATTTTCTTCTCCTAACGTTGAATCAATTGTATTGAATAAAGCGGGTAAGGTTCGCCGTGCTAAACTCTACTTCCTGCGCGAACGTAGCGGTAAGAGTGCAAGAATCAAAGAAAAACGCTTTTCCAATCTCTAAATTCTACTCGGGGAAACAGTGCTGGCGGAAGATTTAGCTGATGGCCCGATACATTGCTACTGATCCCCGGAACTATACAAAGGTTCTATACCCTCTAGTCACCCTCCACTGTCACCAGAACAAGAATTGTAGGTTAGATTACAAAATAATTGAAGAGGCCGTGTTTCCGCACTGCCTCTTTTTTGTGCTTCCCCATAGAAAAAGGGCGCGCCAGCATCCCGCTATGACGAGGGACTGCCTCAACTGAGATAGCGCTATTGATAAATCTCCGGCTACTGCCACAATAAAAAATGGGTAGACTTTTATCTACCCATTTTTATTATGGCCCAGGATCTTTATATTCGCTACATTTAACCCTGCTGCTACACCTATTATACCTCAATCAGTCAGTCAGTCCCCGACTTGTAGTCAGTTTAATAACTACAGTGAGGCACCTGAAATTTGATATGGGGGAAGCATTGAGATTGCAAATGAGTCAATTCCTGAACAGTGTAATAATTTCAGCGCAATGCACTTTAACACTATTACAGATGAATTTCAAGAATTAAGAAACCAAGGACTGGTAACCAGCCGCGTCCATTAAACCATCGAGGTCTGCTGGATTATCCATTTCAATTTTTACCATCCAGCCCTTTTTGTAAGGATCTGTATTGATAAGTTCTGGTTGGTTTTCTAATTCGGGGTTCACTTCCACAATTTTTCCGGCTACAGGCAGAAATAAATCACTAACTGTTTTAACCGCCTCGACTGTACCAAATACATCGTCCGCCTTAAAATTAGAACCGACAGAATTGATATCCACAAATACAATATCGCCTAATTCACTCTGGGCAAATTCGGTAATACCAATCAAGGCAAAATTACCATCTTCAGCTTTGATCCATTCATGGTCTTTGGTGTACTTCAATTCAGAAGGAAAATTCATAGTTATAAATTTTTATTGCACAAACGTACAAGAATTTTGAAAAAAATATCTATTTGGGTCAAAATATTATTTTGGGGCCTTCTTTAGAGGGCTTTCCAAAAATTAAAGTTTTTTGCCTGATCTTATTATTAATCTGGTATCCTATTTTAAAGCGGCTAATGCAGTTTTAATTCTGGCCCAGGCCTTTTCAATATTTTCTATGCTATTAGCAAAGGAAAAACGGACACAATCCGGCTCCCCGAAAGCTGCACCCATAACAGAGGACACATGTGCAGTGTTTAGCAAATACATACTGAAATCTGCGGAGTTATTAACTGTTGTGGTGCCATCTGATTTACCATAAAAGCTATGCACATCCGGGAAAATGTAAAATGCACCTTCCGGGTCTGAGCAAATCAACCCTGGTATTTCTGCGACCAATTCCAGCACCCTTTTTTTCCGGCGGGTAAATTCAGCGGTCATGTCGCGTGAAGGTTGCAAGTCTCCAGTTAGTGCGGTAACAGCGGCCTTTTGGGTAATGGAACAGGTTCCACTGGTAGTCTGGCCCTGTATTTTTTCCATTGCCTTTGCAATCACTGCACTGGAGGCTGTATAGCCCAGACGCCAACCGGTCATCGCAAAACCTTTACTCAGTCCGTTGACGATAATCACCCGGTCCTTCAAATCTTCAAATTGTGCAATACTCTCATGAGTGCCCACGTAATTGATATATTCATATATTTCATCAGAAATAATCAGTATCGACGGATGCGCGCGGAAAACCTCCGCTAATGCCGCTAGTTCATTCTTGCTGTAAACAGCGCCGGAAGGGTTACAGGGAGACGAAAACAAAAAGGCTTTCGTTTTAGGCGTAATAGCTGCTTCCAACTGCGCCGGTGTAATTTTAAATCCACTCTGCTGGCTGGTCCTTACTTCTACTACTTTGCCGCGGGCGATTTTGACAAGTTCAGAATAAGTCACCCAATAAGGTGTCGGGATAATCACTTCCTCTCCATCATCCGTAATGGCGAGAATCGCATTGGCCAGGCTCTGTTTAGCCCCGGTAGAAGCAACGATTTGAGTTGGTTCATAATCCAACTGATTGTCCCGCTTTAATTTTGTACAAACCGCTTCCCGAAGATCCAGAAAACCCGGAACGGGTGTATAATGGCTCCAGTTGTCCTGGATTGCCTGAATAGCCGCGTCCTTAATATGCTTTGGCGTGTCAAAATCCGGTTCCCCAAGACTTAGATCAATAACATCGACCCCCTTAGCCCTCAACTCACGACCCATTTTGGCCATTTTGAGTGTTTCTGGTTCGCTAAATCTGTCCAGAAGAGAAGAAAGTTGCATAAAATGAATTTTTTATTTGCTTAATTGATGATTTCAGCAAAGATAGCCAAATATTGAAAGTATTTGCCGGATCGAAGGCACCTGTTTAAAATTTACCTTTCCGAAACGCGAACGACGGGCTTGCGTATAAATGGTCCGGTCGTCAGACTGTCATAGCCTTCATAATAAAACGTATAGAATTTCCCTCTTTGGATCGTGAGGGTCATCGAATCCAGCAGTTTGCCCGGATCATTGGTTTTCAAAAATTCAAACAGATAGGTGTCAATGTGGATATCTGCATATTGTCCCAGCTGGTTGTTCAGGCTGTTGTCTAAATAAGTTCTACCGATACCCAGGTAAGGAAGGATGGTATCATAAACATGGGTAATCCCTCTTCGTTTTAGCCGTACGAAGGAAACAGAAGTGGTATCCGGTGCAAAGTTAAAAAACCGGATTTTTGCAGAATCAAATTGCGGTATATCAGCATTATCTGTAACGACAGACAACTTAACGCCGTTTACCCGGTTTGCACTATCGGGTAGTAAAAACAGGCTATATTTTTCACCGCTCTGCAAATATTGATTACCATTGATCAGGGTATCATTACTGCCATTTTCATGGATAAGCAATTTATAAAATCCGGAAGGGCCATTTAAAAAAGCAGTAGCACTATCATAGGGAATATCTTGTAACAGGGTTTCATCATTGAGCACCAGATCAAAAGATTTACCCGGCATGGCATTGATCAGTCGCACACTGGTTGGCGCCTGGTTACCAGTGACAGAGGATTTAGTACAGGCTGCCCATATCATGAGTACTATAAAAAGACTAAAAAGGGAACAAATTGTTTTCAAGGAGAGGTTGATTGAGTTTTCAAATTTTTTAACAGAACAAGAATAACAAAGTCAAAAATAGCTCATAAAGAGCAGTTTGCAATGCCGGAAATCGTCTTCAGTAAGGATTGACGGTGAGGGCCTCTACACATACTTCTTTTAAATTTCACAGGAAAATCAGATATAGTTTTAAAGGAGATTTTCCCGAAGCCAAATATTGTCTTCAACCAGAACTTACCCTCCGGCTAGCATTCACTGAGACCCAGCGGGATATGAATCGCCAACCCGCCATCTGAGGTTTCCTTGTATTTACTATTCATATCCATGGCGGTATCCCACATGGTTCTAACTACTTTATCCAAAGAAACTTTCGCGTAATCAGGGCCGCTTTGGAGTGCCAGCTGGCAGGCAGTAATCGCCTTAATCGCACCCATTGTATTTCTTTCTATACAAGGAATTTGAACGAGTCCTCCAATGGGGTCACAGGTAAGTCCTAAGTGATGTTCCATCGCAATTTCTGCAGCCATCATACTCTGCTTTTGCGTGCCACCCAGACTTTCGGCCAGCGCTGCCGCTGCCATGGCTGAGGAAACACCTATTTCTGCCTGGCAGCCACCCATCGCAGCAGAAATCGTTGCCCCTTTCTTAAAAATACTGCCAATTTCTGAGGCGGTCAATAGAAACTGGATGATTTTTTCATCCGAGCCCCCATCACAAAAAACAATATAATACATCAGGACCGCCGGGATGACACCAGCGGCGCCATTA
>DATJDF010000177.1:0-9948 GCA_035497555.1 Arachidicoccus sp.
ATTCGTAGTGGTAAGGCACTCAGCAGTTTTATGGCACAGAGTAATCATCCAAACCAGCGGGGGCATCAGTTGATTGTTCAAAAGATAATGCCATGGTTTGAAGCGTCAAAATAGGATGGGCAGTGTCCTGATGATCATCAGGACACTGCAACGAGTGTGAAAGTGAATGAAGCTATTTATTTTTATGGCAAATCATAATATTATCCATGCTAATATCGGTTCTATCCATTTACCCGTCCGGAAATTCCCGGTATTTTCGCTAAGTAAACTGTAACCTGTCAACGGTCGTTGTTTTGAGGATTCCGGCTGGAGGTCTGTGATATGAACGGTCATTTTAAACAGTTTAGTTGTTTATAAAGTAGGTAAAACAAATGCTAATTTATATAAAAAGAAGATGAAAAACTACCTTTTCTTATGCCTGTTGTTGTCAGGCGCACCTTACCTGTTCGCGCAGCAGACAGCTGCTACAGGAACCGGCAGCGATACCTTAAAGTACCCTGAGACTTATTGGAATACGGATACAAGGCTTACGCCTTATAGGTTACCTTCAGCACCGGTGGGATACCATCCGCGATATATTGACCTGGATAAAGACGGCGACCCGGATCTATTAATTTCAATGACTAAAAATGATATTCCGGTCATGTGGATAGATGATAATGATAATATGAAAACCGGAGATATTGAAGGGGATACGAACGCGGACTGTTTATTGATCGATCGCAACAAGGACGGGCATTTTGGAGGGATTGGAGACCTTGTCATTGATTGGGTAGAGGATCAGGGTGATGGCAAGGGGGGAATGCAACTGATCCAGGATTATCCTCCTGTAGAAAAAAACACCGTTTGGCCCAATGGTCATTATATGTGGATACTGGATACAGACCATGACCAGGTATTTAATTATATCGACTGGAATACATTCGAACTGCTTTCATGGGAACACAGTGGAGCTGCCGATTTTTTTCCGGATTACAGCGGACAAAGCATTTTTATGAAGGTTCATGCGGCTAGTAATCGTATCAAGGATATGCGGCTCAATTGGGAAAACCCCTTCTTATTCTACGATCAGGATCAGGATGGCCTGTCTGAAATGGCCGTAAGAATCGTTGATTCAACGACTTATTTTGATGACACGTCAAAACAAATAAATCCTCAGACGATTCAGTTTTCGGGTAAGGCTAATTGGGTTTCAGTTTCTGTTGATATGGATAATGATAACGGTCCTGGCAATGAATTTGATTTTGATATGACCCTCGGCCTTTTTGGAGGCGGGTTTGACTACATGGATCAGGTGCATAAGCTGGATATGCATAGTCTTCCCGGAACCGATTCTCTTTTCCTGGACAGCCGCTGGCGTCATCTGGATAAGCTCATCTATGCAGATCATAAAGCGGCCTTGCCGTTGATTTTTAAAAGAGGAAACTGGAATCAGGCCTTTTTTGTCTATGATGAAGACGATGACTGTAACCGCTGGGAACGGGTAGAATTTCTTGCGCCCAAAGACCCTTTTAAAATTGGTAGCGGCAACGGTGGAATCGATGATAATACGCAATCGGATCCGGCAGGCGACAGAGGCGAGTGGGACCTGGATAACTCTGGAAAAGGCAGGTTATATCTGAGCAAATTTGATGGCAGGCTGCATTTATATGGTGCGGACTGGGGATGCTGGAGAATAGATCAGAAAGCAACTGCCTTCCAGGGCTGGGACAGACGCATGATGAAGCGTGAGCCGGAAAAATTTGCCACAGTCAGGTATGACGATGTAGACAAGAACGGATTTTTTGATAAAATCTCCTATGATCTGGACGGGGATACTATTTTTGAACAAGTAATAGATCTGAAAGCACTTGGAATAAATGACCGTAATAACCTGATTGATGTTTCAGACTACACCTATTCAGATTACCGGTTATTGCAAGATAAAATGTCTGATCAATTATGGCAAAATGCGCAAACGGCAGTAAAAGTGGCGGTGTCCTATGGATTAAATGTTAATTGGTATGCCAAATTGCTAAAATCACGGGCTATTCAGGAAAAATATTACAATGGGTATTGGTTACAGTTTTACCTCTACAAGGATCTGGAAAACCTGTTTTTAAGCCGCAGAGATGCAGCAGGACTCAGAAAATTGAATAAAGCTTACTTTGGGGCAGACTGGAAATCCCTGATGCTTAGAAATGAGTGACCAAGGCATTATCTTCTGATTTGGCTGATACAAGGATCTAACTATAAAAATGATCATGAAATATAAATTCCTTATTATATTAGCAGTTGCTTTTTTTGTACAAAATGCAAAAGCGCAACGCCTGGAGGATACCGTATTGCGGCGATATTCCTATTATTTATCGCACACTTTACAGCGGCCTCCCCTAGGGCCCATTTTGCAAAAACTAGATGCGTCTGGAAAGTGGAATGACATCGATTATAATGGCAGACTCGCAGATAACTGGCAGCCATCGATTCATCTCAAACGGATCCGATATATGGCGCTGGCCTGGGCCAGCGCTTCTGATGCCTATTACGGGAATAAACAGCTCCTGAAATCCATTAAGTCCGCTATCGACTTCTGGATAGCAAACCCCCTGAAAAGCGAAAATTGGTGGTATAACGAAATTGGAATTCCGCAGTATATGCGCGATATTATTGTCCTGATGCGTCCCGCTTTAAATGCTGACCAGCTCAGAAAATGCCTGAAAGTTATGGCTCAATTGCATGTTGGCAACGCAGGTGCAAACCTGATCTGGAGTGCAGACCTGGGTTTACATTATGGAGCCCTTACGGCAGATACTGCTATGATGCGTCATTGTCGTCAATTGGTGGTAAACGAAATCAAAATCACGAAAGGAGAAGGGATTCAACCGGATTTCAGTTTTCATCAACATGGTCCGAGAATGCAAATGTATCACTATGGGGGCGCTTTTCTTACAGATAATATACAGCTGGCCTGGGAGCTTCGAGGCACTTCGCTTGCCTACCCCGAGCAGAAGATAAACATACTGATTCATTTTCTTTTGGATGGCTGGCAATGGATGACCAGAGGCATCAATACGGTTCCGGGAACCATTGACCGGGCTGTCTCCCGTAATGACGCTTTACACAGTAGTGATATCAGGGCTTTATTGCCATTCTTATCTTCTTTAAAACCTGAAAAAGCCAACGCTTTTAAGGCAATAGGGGTTAGTCAGCATGGTGGTAAAAACCAATTGAACGGATTCCGATATTTTCCTTATTCGGATTTTGCCACCTTCCAGCAAAAAGATTTTAGTTTCTTTTTGAAAACGCTTTCCAGCCGGACGCTGGCTACAGAATCCATCAATCAGGAAAACAAAAAAGGTGCGCTGTTATCCAGTGGCGATGCCTATCTGATCGCAAATGGGCATGAATACTTCAATATGATGCCCGTCTGGGATTGGGGACATCTACCCGGTGTAACAGCCTTTGAGGGTGCTAAAAGCGTAAATAAGCAAGCCTTTGTTGGAAGCGTTAGTGATGGATTTGATGGCCTGTCTGTTATGGATTATAAGTTGCAAGGTGATGCGGGACAGCATTTATCTGCACATAAGGTCTGGGCCTGCCATGGGCAGGAGGTGATATGCCTTATTGCCGGGATTGGGACAGCCAAAATAGAAAAGACGACTTTTACGACCTTGGATCAAAGTCGCTTGCAGGGACCCATAACGGTGGATCGCCCGGGAAATCAGGTCGGGGAAGGCTTTTTTCATCTGAAAAATGTACACTGGATTCATCACAGCAATTTCCTTTATATACCATTGAAACCGGCATCGATTGACCTTACTTCAGGCGTGGTGAAGGGGACTTGGCATTCGATTACGGATGCGGGATCTGCTGCTGTCATAACGGACAGCGTTTTCATGCCGGTACTATTACACGATTCAGTGGTAAACGGCGGATATGTGATTAAGGCATGTAAAAACCCTAAGGAGGCCCCGGCAATTTATCAACGGCCGGACTGGGAAATTCTTAGAAATGATACCCTATGTCAGGCGATTCTTTTTAAAGACGCAACAATACAAATCGCTTTTTTTGCACCGGACTCCCTAAGACTAAACGATAAACAAATCCTTCGTTCCAGCAGGGCTTGTCTGATCATGATCAAAGACCAGGAGGTATTTGTCAGTGACCCGGCACATATCGGGGGGAGATGTCAAATTCAGTGGGATAACCGCAAATGGAAGGTGGATCTCGCCCCCGATGGTACGACCAGCAAGGCTATTGAAGTCCGGCAATGACGTTTGCGTCACCTTAGCTTTTATACTGTCAAACCGTAAATCAATCAAGTCATCACCCATGAAGAAATTGTCAGGATACCTCATTGTCAGCTTAGCAATCTTTATGTATCTTATTGCGGGTAACCGCTTACTGTCCCAGACAGTGCGGATCGATGGCAATGTGAAAGGAAGGGTCTTTGAGGGGGTTGGGGCCGTCAGTGCCGGTGCGTCTTCCCGGCTGTTAATTGACTACCCCAAAAAATACAGAAGTGATATTTTGGATTATCTGTTTAAACCTCATTTTGGCGCAGGATTGCAACACCTGAAAGTTGAAATTGGTGGCGATATAAATTCTACGACAGGAACTGAACCGAGTCATGCAAGATCAAGACAGGAATTAACTCATCCCAAAAGGGCTTATTATCAACGGGGCTATGAATATTGGTTATTAAGTGAAGCTTATCAGAGAAATCCGAATATTTTGCTTGACTGCCTGCAGTGGGGGGCTCCGGGCTGGTTTAAAGGAGGTTTTTATTCCCAGGACAATGCAGATTATGTGGTGGCATTTATAAAAGGGGCAAAAAAATATTGGCATGTCCCGATCCGTTACACAGGGATATGGAATGAAAAGCCGGGGGCCGGGAAGAGAGAATGGATACTGAACCATTTAAGGCCGACACTTGACAAGAAAGGATTAAAGGACGTAAAAATAGTGGCTGACGATTGGTATACCCCAAAATGGCAATTTGCAGATACGGTCGCGAAATATGAGTCACTTCACAATGCGCTGTATGCGTTAGGATATCACTATGTGGACAGCAAGGTTACCGCCACTGCTCTCGGCACAGGGTTGGCACTTTGGGAAAGTGAGGCCTGGAGCCAATCAGGTGAATGGCCAAATGCACATATGCTTGCCAGGCAGCTTAATATGAATTACATCCGGGCGCAGATTACAAAAACTGAGATCTGGGATCCTATAGATGCTTTTTATGAAAATCTCAACTGCGCGGGAAAAGGCGCCATGACTGCTTCCGAACCATGGAGTGGGCATTATGAGGTGGAACCTGCGATCTGGGCACTCGCACATACGACTCAATTTGCAGAGCCAGGCTGGGTTTATCTAAGCGGGGGCTGTGATACAACACAGAAAGGATGCACTTATGTCACCTTAAAAAAGCCTGGCAATAGCGGTGATTACAGCATCATCATTACCAGTGACAGCCTGCCGGAAGTACTTCATTTTCAAATTACCAACTTATCAACAGATCACTTAAATGTCTGGCATTCGGATAGTCTTCACCAATTTATGCAACAAAAGCATATAGTTCCTAAAGACGGACAGTTTAGCCTTAAGGTCGCTCCTTATTCTATTTACTCGCTATCGACAACTGGTGGCCAAATAAAAGGCATAGCGACGCATCCGGTTCCTGCGTCCAAAGCTTTCTCAATAAATTATCTGGAGGATTTTGAAAATTATGAGGTAGGCAAAACGCCAAAATACCTGAGTGATCAGGGTGGTGCTTTTGAAGTTTATCAGGCAAAAGCAGAAAGTAAAACTTTGCGGCAGCAAATAACCGGGAAGCTTATTTTGTGGGATACCTGGGGTCCCAACAATCCGGAACCTTTTACAGAGTTTGGGCGCTTTTTCAAAGATTATACGGTGTCGGTGGATGGACTAATAGAGGGCAAGGGCACTATCAAATTGTTTGGACGTGTCAACTACTTCGAAAGTAATAAGGGTGCTCATGGATATTGTTTAGCCGTCAACGAAAAAGGAGAATGGGCGTTTTCCCGTTTTCTGGATACGCTTGCCAAAGGCAGCGTGCCCATGTCTGCTAATTCAATGCATGCGCTGCAACTCCGTTTCGACTCCACTGTTATCAAAGGATATATTGACGGAAAGCAAATTCTTTCCATTCATGATACCGTGTATAAGAGCGGATATGCCGGTATTGGATCAGCATGGAACCATGCCCGGTTTGACCACCTTAAACTTGAATCCATAGAGCATCAGCGCGAAAAATAGGTATAACTGAGCGCAGCGATACGAAGCATTAAAACCGATCTTGATACGGTGTTTTTTTGGACGAATAGGGCTTGACGGTCAAGGGCTATAGATTTAAAAAATAGTGTATAGCGACGTTTCTGAACGCTCTATAAAAGTGATTCGTATAAAACAACAAAGCCAGAGAATTCGTTATATTTTCCCGTTCAAGAGTATTTCTATCATTGCCTGTTTTCTAGAAAAAAGGTAGTTTTGAAATTAAAATTCCACTACCTTATAAAAAATTAAAAATAATGATAACGATAAAAATTATTCACTCGGTTTTTTTTATATCCTTATCATGTATTCTTTTTTTAATATATGATAATAAAAAGCATCATATAAAATCTATTTTTATTTACCTGATGATTATATATGCTATTTTATTGATGTTATATAATACTTTATTTAATGGCTTGTCAAATAAATTATTTTTATTTTTAATATTATATTCTTTTTGTTATGTTATCCTCCAAATTATGAAACATTTTGTACAAGTATTTAAAAAATCTAAAGTGCTAAGAGAAACAGAGAATATTAGAAACATTATATTAATGATAGGAAATTTTATATTGAATAAATTGATAATTGTATTAATGCTTATATTCGAATTACGTCTAATATGGAATTCAAGCATCTTTGAAAATATGCTTAGTAGTAAATAATGCCCTAATAACGTCTACGAACTTCTTATAAAGAACTGGCAATGCGAGCCATTTATCTGGAAGGGAAGATGCATGTCCATCTAACGGTATATAAGGTGTCTGTTATAAATCTAAAAAATTATAAAAATTGGTTAATTATCTATATTGTTTGGCATAATCGGGTTTCTTACCTGTAATGCTCAGTGGAAGGATATGCCATTTACCATAACCGGCTTTAAACAGAGTTCTCTGCTGTAAATCGTCCGGATTCAAAACAACTATGCTATCTCTTGCTGCAAAATTCTATGGCTACCTCAAATGGCCGGCCAATAACAGCTGCGTCCTCGCTTATAAGAATGGGCCTTTCCAGTATCCCGGGATGATCAGCGATTGCCTGAATAAGTTGTTCATCATTTTGTGCTGCTGAAAATAACTGTTGGAAAACGGGCTCCTTCTGACGAATAATATCCAAAGGGCGGACTTTTAATTTCTGTAGTAATACAGTAATTTCTTCGATCGAAAGCGGCTTTGCTAAATAATCCCGTAACGTAAAAGGAATGCTGTTTTCCTTCAGATAATTGAGGACACAGTTACTTTTTGAACAGGCATTATTATGGATAAGTGTTATCATGGAAATAGGTTATGGGTCTATTAGAATATTAGTATCAGACAAACAAAAAGCGCTATAAAGATAAAAGCGTACCTATTTTAAGTAGGTACGCTTCTCTCTATATAATTTTCTCCAATCCATATTCAAGTAGATAGGATTGAAGTGCATTTTCAAAATTAATACCTGTAGTGATCCGGTTTATAGGGTCCTTCTTTAGGTATGGATAAGTAAGCGGACTGTGTATCTGTCAGTTCATCTAATGTCACGCCGATTTTTGCCAGATGTAAACGTGCTACTTTTTCATCCAGATGCTTAGGCAGAACATATACTTTGTTTTCATACTGATCCGTATTTTTCCAGAGTTCTAATTGTGCCAGTGTCTGATTGGTAAATGAATTGCTCATTACAAAAGAAGGATGCCCCGTAGCGCAACCCAGATTCACCAGGCGGCCTTCTGCCAGTACAATAATATCTTTGCCATCAATCGTATAAAGATCAACCTGCGGTTTAATGGTATTTTTGGTCTGGCCATAGGTCTTATTCAACCAGCTCATGTCAATTTCTATATCAAAGTGTCCGATATTGCAGACAATGGCCTTGTCCTTCATCAAGCGGAATTCCTTTTCCGTAATGATGTCCCGGCAACCGGTAGTAGTAACAATGATATCCGCCTCTTTTACCGCATCAATCATTTTTTTCACTTCAAATCCTTCCATAGCGGCCTGCAGAGCACAAATCGGATCGATTTCGGTGACAATGACCCGAGCGCCGGCACCGCGAAGTGACTCTGCAGAACCCTTGCCCACATCTCCAAAGCCGGCAACAACAGCGACCTTACCGGCCATCATTACATCGGTCGCACGGCGTATCGCATCAACACATGATTCGCGGCAACCATATTTATTATCAAACTTAGATTTCGTTACTGAATCATTGACATTGATGGCTGGCATTGGCAAAGTTCCATTTGCCATCCTTTCATATAGTCTGTGCACGCCTGTTGTGGTTTCTTCAGATAAACCTTTAATACCTGCTACTAACTCAGGATATTGATCTAACACGATATTGGTCAGATCGCCGCCATCATCCAAAATAAGATTTAATGGTTTTTCTTTATTACCAAAAAACAGGGTCTGTTCTATACACCAGTCAGCTTCCTGCTGCGTTTCGCCCTTCCAGGCAAATACCGGGACACCCGTTGCAGCAATTGCGGCTGCGGCGTGATCCTGGGTAGAAAAAATATTGCAGGAGCTCCAACGTACTTCGGCGCCGAGTGCTGTCAGGGTTTCTATCAAAACTGCGGTCTGTATCGTCATATGAAGACATCCGGCAATTCTGGCACCTTTTAAAGGCTGGGCAGAACCATATTCTTCACGCAGACTCATAAGTCCGGGCATTTCTGCTTCTGCGAGTCTGATTTCCTTACGGCCCCATTCGGCCAGATGAATATCGGCTACTTTGTAGGGAAGGGCGAAGTCGATCTTCTCAAGTCCCGTAGACGTATTTGCTGCTGTTGACATATTTTTTCAAGATTATTTGCGCGAAAATAAGGCATTTTGGTTAGTTCTTTCTTATAATCCTGTGAAAACTGGGGCCGAATTCCCTAAAATCAGGTCTCTATAAAAATCATCCGCCAAGTTCAATCATCTGATGTGCTTGCCCTAAGGCCTCCAGGGCCGACCGGAGCCGGTCCGCATGTGTATCGGTAATAAAAACCTGGCCCTTGAGCTGACCACAAACTTTCTCAAGCAGGTTCGCCATGCGCGTGGCATCCAGCTTTTCAAAAATATCGTCTAAAAGCAGGATAGGGGGCTTGCTTTTAACACGGGCAATAAAGTAATACTCCGCTAGTTTGAGTGCAAAAAGTAAACTCTTGCGCTGTCCCTGGGAGGCTAATTGCTTGAACGGCTGGCCGTCCAGTTGTATGTTAAGTTCATCCTTATGGATGCCTGCCGTGGTACGCTGGCGGTAAAAATCTTTTTCACGACTTGCCTTTAACAAGGATTCAAGCGGGCCATTCATTAAGGGAGACTGATAATCCAGGGTCACATTTTCGGGCTTGCCGGCAACCCCTTCATATTGCCTGATGACTTCCGGCAGGAAATCAAGTAGAAATTGTTGTCTGAGCGCAAATATAGGCTGTCCTTCCACTGCTAACTGACTGTCCAGTATGGTGAGCACGGCCTCTGTATTACGACCTTCAAAACCATTTTTTAACAGTGCGT
This sequence comes from Arachidicoccus sp., assembly GCA_035497555.1. Taxonomy (GTDB): domain Bacteria; phylum Bacteroidota; class Bacteroidia; order Chitinophagales; family Chitinophagaceae; genus Arachidicoccus. The sequence goes on from DATJDF010000177.1 coordinate 9,756, forward strand.
TTCTTTGCACCAGAATTTTATTATAGGCAATCAGGTGGCGCAAATAATCGGGCGTGGTCTGCGATAATATCGTATCCATAAATTTCCGGCGTTCTTCGCTGCCACCGGTGATCAATTCCGCGTCATCGGGTGCGATCATCACACATGGATACCGGCCGATATGCTCAGAGAATTTCAGGTAAGGTTCCTCATT
>DATJDF010000178.1:0-2210 GCA_035497555.1 Arachidicoccus sp.
AAACAAGTTAACTTCAAAGTCATATACGGGGTCCTTAAGATGAACAGTTGTTAACTTAACACCAGGTTCTACCTCTTTAACTTCAAAGGATTCATACCTCAATGCCAGCGAGGGATTGCCATCAGCATGCACTACACTAATGGCTGGTTCCAATAGATTGCGGGACCCTGCCGACGAATAGGCAGCATCCATTACTCCACTAGGATCAGAAGGTTGGCGCAACTGACTCGCAGCACTGCTATATTCACTTTTATCCATCAGCCGCTGACCAAAGTAGATCATGCTGACTTCCTGTTGCTTATTTACTTTTAGTACCACTGCATTATTAGCGGTCTCTATCGGAATGATCTGTGCCACCACAGGATCACTGATTAAAAAGCCTGTTATGACGAGTGCAAAAAACATTCGCAGTGAAGGCACTTGCTGTAGGTTTTGTAGTTTCATGAATTTATATTAAAGATTTATTCCCATTTATCATCTATTTCAACACTAGAACTCCCCAACTAATTCTTTTAATCTATGCCAATTAGCTTTAAGTTTGGCCCTCCGATTTTTACATTAAAAGTCTCGCATTTCTATAAAAAAGACGGCTTTTAACCAAGCTATGCGCAAAATAATCAATTTTAAGTCAACGTTTGCATGAAAATCCAGGAATTCATCTAAATCCCCCTAATCCGGCCAAAATCTTTTACAACATTGTAATAATATAACGAGAGCTGCCTGGTCCAGATATCGCTCAGATCCGCAATTGTATTAAAAGTCCTTTTGCTTCCAGACTTTATTTTTGATTACTACCAATTTTACGTACAGCAAAATAAATATTGGCCGCATTATACTCAGCAACCATTTGATAATACGGAAGAGCTGCTTAAGCAGGAGTCATATCAGGTTAATAAGTAAAGTTGCCAATTCTATCGTTTGTAAAGTGAAATATCTCATTAATCGGTCCAGCCCCTATTCTTCTTAGTCCTTATGCCAACCGGATCTCACGGCTTTTAATGGCATTATCCAGCAGTTTGCCGGAACCTGGAATTATTAAACGGATGCTCGCCGCCGCCAGAAAAATCCTTCAAAAAAGATCAGATATCTTATCACGGGCCACGTAAAAAGGATTTATAAAGGAAATTTCTACCTGTATGTAACATAACTGCCTTTCTTTTAATATGAGAATTTATAGTTAAGGGAAATTATATACCATTTCAAAAACGGGAAAAACTTATCAGCACAGTTCTATTTTTTGAATAAAACCCCTACATTTGCAAAAATTCAGAATCTTTAGCTCAGTTGGTTAGAGTGCTTCCTTGACATGGAAGAGGTCACTGGTTCGAATCCAGTAAGATTCACATCAATATCTCCCGTATTTAACAGACGCCTTGGAATGTGCGTTATTTATGGCCCATTCTTCGTATTTAATCAAAATTCTGGAAGGCGATTTTATCTTCTATATCAAAATAATTCGAATTGAGGATAGTATTTAAGATGATGGCATTTCTATAGGGGCCCATGCCTAAATCCGGTGCGTTAAACCCATGAGAATATAATTCAGCATTTTGCACAAATAGACATTGCTCATTGTCAATGCTATAATTACGGCTAATCTTATAACGTCCATCGTTCTCCCAATTAATTCGATCTTTAATTGTCAGTAGAAATTCGGGGATGTCGTATTTATACCCTGTCGCCATAATCAGCGCGTCTGTAGAATGGGTAAATGAAGTCAGGGTTTGCCTATGCTTAAAAAAGCATCTTATTTCATCATTAAAAGTATCAACCTTTTCCAATTCGCAACTCAGCCTGATATCTCTTTTCCCGAATACAACCCTACTCAAATCATCGACATATAGCTTATGATAAATTTGGTCAATCAGGCCGGCATTAACACCTTTATATAGATAGGATTGTTCCCTTAATAAACCATTCTTTTTATTTTCCGGAAGCTTATAAAAATAATCAATATAGTCCGGAGATGTCATTTCTAAGGCAAATCTCGAATAATCCATTGGATATATACGGTCAGCCCTTGTAAGCCAATGTAAATGTTTCCCGGCAGCACTGAAACTGGACAATAAATCATCGAATATCTCTGCAGCACTTTGCCCTGATCCAACTACTGTGATTCGTTCCAAAGGATCCAGATCATCTCTTTTTTTCAAATAGTCACTGGAATGAAACACAAATGCATGCTCGTCAGACATAACGGGCGGTAGATA
>DATJDF010000179.1:0-12928 GCA_035497555.1 Arachidicoccus sp.
CAACTCAAAATGATTAAAGCCAGCTTCTAGCCCACTCTCCCATTGTAGTGTTACGATACCTTTTTGTAAACTACCTCTGAAGTTCATGATGGTTACTGGCAAAGCTTGTGTAGCACTAATTCCTTCATAAGCACCCATATCTACAGTACTATTTTGGTTGCGGTCTGCCCCTGCAATGTCGGTTGAGATACCAGTAGGGATAGCTGCATTACTACCTGCATCTATTGGTGAAGCGCCTGTGGCAAAATAACCGGCCGCAAAATTCAGATGCAGGCCGTCATCCGGCGTTCCATAGATGCCATCTGCACCGCCGGGATTGCTGCTATTGACAAATGGGTCGGTGCTGCCGGTAATATTTCCTGTGCCATAAGCAATGAGGTTATTTTGGGTATAGCTGTAATCAAGGGTAGTATTTCCATATTTCAATATATCTGCACCTGTAGTCGCCGTATTGCCCCAAAATATACAATTGGTAAGTGTGGACGATAGTTCGTCATATATCGCGCCGCCGCTTTGTGCCCTATTACTCACAAAAGTACAATTGGTAAAGATGGGCGATGCGTCGGTTTGCACTGCTCCACTGCCGTTGCCCCCGCCGCCGCCGGTGGCTGCCGTATTGCCCACAAAAATACAATTGGTCAAAATGGGTGAAGATTGGTAGCTGAAAATCCCGCCGCCGTTAGATGAGGTATTGCCCACAAAAGTGCAATTGGTAATAATGGGTGAGGAGGAGAGACTGTATATACCTCCGCCGTAATAACCTGACGTATTACCCGAAAAGGTGCAGTTAGTAATGATGGGAGAAGCATTATCGTTGTATATTCCACCACCGTTACCTGCCGAATTGCCCAAAAAAGTGCAATTGGTAATAGTGGGTGAAGAGGAGATATTGTATATACCTCCACCGTATCCTGAAATTGCTTTGCCATTTGAAATGTTAAAACCGTCGAGCACCGCAGCGGCAGTCAAATTATTGCTGGTGTTATCAATCACTCTTTTGTCATGTCCTTTAAGCACACTACTGTCTCCAGCTATCAGGTTGGCGGGCAGGTTGCGCTCGCTAAGACTGCCTTCCGTACCGGCAAAGCCACCGTATATCTTTACGCCTTCTTTCATAGAGAAAGACGTTCCACTGATGGCAGGCTGGTAATTGCCTTTTGCAACAAAAACCGAATCTCCTGCTGCAGCCCCGTTCACTCCAGCCTGAAAATCAACGTAGGCATCTGTCCAGCTTGTTCCGTTACCGGCTCCTATAGCGGAGGCATTTACATAAATAATTTTCGGTGCTTGTGCTTTTGAGGCAAACATCGAAAGTAAAAGGACTGGAAGTAGTAAAAGTTTTTTCACTGGGTAAAATTAGACTACAAAGATGCGCAACTGTAGAATAATAAACATCACCCTGGCGGGTGATGCTTATTTGTAGCGAGCCATAGATAGCCAGCCTGTAATATGTATAATTTAATATGCCTGATATGAGATTAGTCAAACAAAAAACGGCACCTTTTCAAGAAATAACAGCAAAATAATTCCTTCTGTGACTTGGATTGGGTAAAGGACAGATCACATCCGAAATAATAATATAGCGTTCCTATGGATGTTTTATTATTTATATTTCCCCCTTACAATGTCTAACCTGTTATTCACTTCCAGCTTTTGGTAGATTTTCTTTACATGGGTTTTTATGGTTTCCATAGAAAGGCCAAGGCGTTCAGCTATCGATTGATTGGATAATCCTTCTTCTATGGCATGAAGCACCTGTTCTTCCCGCGGAGTAAGTGGTTGCTGCAACCTGGAAGCATGAACGGGGTTAAAATAATCCGTTACCTTACGGGCGATATCTGGAGACATATACGAACCACCGTCATAAATACTTTTTAAGGCTTCCTTTATTTTGAGCATCGGGGTTTGTTTTGAAACATAACCTAAAGCCCCGGCACATAATGCCTGGAAAATTCTTTGCGTATCATTATATACGGACAGCATCATTACCTGGCATTTAGGTGCTCTGTTTCTTATCATTTTAACGCCTTCTATGCCTGACACACCCGGTAGACCTATGTCAGACAAAACCATCTCAAAATAAATATCCTCTGTCCATAAGGACATAAACTCTTCAACTGAACCTGCATTTACGAGGCAATTGAAATCGGGTTCAGTCTTAAAAAAACTGACTATTGAATCCCGAACGAATGCATCATCTTCTATTATTCCTATTCTAATCATAACATAAAAATAAAACATCCTTTTATACCAAACATCCCCCCAGCGGGTGATCCCTAAAATTATGGAAAATAAACAATCAAAATACTGCGCACTTTATGGAATTGATTAAATAAATATAAATATTACCATATATGTATATTCCTGTGTATCGTAAGTATTCTGAGATTCGAGTCATTACAGGCAAAACTACAAATTTGAATAAATCCTAATAAATTATATCGTAACTTACAGGCGAAAAAATCTAATTTAATCGTTTATGAGAAGGAACCGCTACATTATTCTACTGATTCTAGCTCTTTCTCCTTTCATTTCATTTGCACAGACAGATGTGCTACAGTTTCAGAATGTACACTTACCCATAGGCCTCGCCAATAATACAATTAGGTTGGTTGAACAGGATAAGGAAGGGCTTTTGTGGATTGTTACTGTTGATGGTCTTTACCGTTATGATGGTCAGGAACTGTTACATTTCGATTTGCATTCTACACCTGCCTTACCATCATTACCCATAACATCTCTCAGAACCGATAACCACGGAAATCTTTGGTTAGGATTTCATAACGGTGCTGCCAGGTTTGATCTGAAAAAATGGACAGTCACCTCTTTATTTGGAAAGGATTGGAAAAAAGCATCGACGCAGGATAAGGATATTTCAACAATGGCTTGTACCAGGCAGGGAACCGTATACTTCGGGACCCAGAGTGGGAAGATATATGCAGTCAGTAAGTCGGATGCACTTCAAAACCCGAATCCACCGCTTAAACTCATACTAGACATGTCCTTCAGCCGGAAATTTGGACAGTTTAATACGATAATGGATATACAAGAACCTGTATCCGGCCAGCTTTGGATAGGCACTGGAAGTGGTATGTTGGTAAATATACCTGTATTAAATCACGGCACATCTTACGGCAAGCCTGCTTATTTTAAACCAAAAGTTGCAAAAGGTCATGCCATTGCAAATATCAGTTATGATAGTGCGACTGGTAAATGCCTTTTTTCTGCAGGGTCTTTGCTTTGTATAGCAGATATACAACAAATTTATGCTAAAAGAAATGACCCAGCTCATAACGCCTTTGATGCACCATGGAACGGTGCTGTAGAACTAGTGAGGTTACCGGAGGGAGAGCCCTATAATTATTATTCCCCTTTTTATATTGCAGGTTACAAAACTGCTGTATTGTCAGATGGGGCGTTATTACCTAAAAATATTTACATCTATAATTTCAGGACAGGTATTTGGAAACTTGTTACACCTACTTCACCCGTCGAGTTTCCAGGAAAACAAATAAATTCTATTTCTGATAAGAATCCCACTACCTATATAAGTTCAACTGGCGGTTTGACCAAACTCCAGTTTCAGGATGCACCAGTTATCCCGATACTCAACGTACTAGACAATAACAATAGTATTCGGTCCATCTATAAGGATATTAATTATCTATACATAGGATCATACCGAGACCGCTTTATTCGGTACAATTTGTCCACAGGCAAAGTGAAACACCTTTCAGAAATGTACGTATATAGTATGCTTCCCTGGAATACTGATACACTCTTATTATCTACGGAAGGCAACGGGTTATTTTGGTATAAGCCCTCCATCAATAAAATCCTTCCTATTGAATTTAAAGATTATAAAGATGGGACTACAGACAATCCATTTAAAAGGCCTTATTTAACGTCCCTTTGCCGTGTAAATAAGCGACTCATACTTGCAGGCTCGTATCACGGCATCGCATTAATTGATCCACTCAGCCGAAAATCATCCTCATTTTTCAAGGATTCGTTATCGGCCGTTATGCAAGGTCAGAAAACCAATGCCATTATCCCAATTTCAAAATATAAAGGCGGGTTAAACAATAATTTCCTCATTGCTACCAATGCAGGTGTTTTTAATGCAAATGTTATTACAGGCCGTGTCCATTACTTTTTGGAAAATCATGTAGGGGAAAAGATAAGAGACAAGGCTGTCTATAGCCTCTTAAACATGGATAACCAAATATGGATGGGCACAAATGGAAATGGCATCTTGATAGCAGATACGACTGGAAAGATAACCGCTTCTCAGTGGTTAAATAAACAATTAACCAGCCAGGTCGTTTATTCCATGGCCAGAGCCGGACGTTATGTACTCATAGGGACCGCAAAAGGATTAAATGTACTGAAACTGAAGGACAGTACACTCACCAGGTACAGCATCTATAACGGCTTGCCAGTAGATGAATTTAACCAATCAGCTATTTTTAACAATGACAGCCAGGTCTATTTAGGTACGACCAATGGACTTGTCTATTGGAATAGTAGTAAGGCGAATAAGGGAAAGATAAAATTAACTTTTCATGTGGGTGTAAACCGAATGGATTTAGTGAATAAAAACAACCAGCAGCTGGTGTCTTATAACATGTCTTATCTCCCCGTTGATTCACAACGTATAACGATCGCTTCCGGTACAAAGTTTATCTCTATTACTTTTGGCAGCCCTGACGACAACGATAGCCAGTTAGATTATTATTACCGGCTTAAAAGCACCGATCCATGGATAGGACTAGGGGCAAGGAGGATGATTACCTTTGTGAAAATGCATCCAGGAGATTACCGATTGCAGTTTGCGGCCCGGTCACCAGATGGAAGCTGGATGGAAGATCAGGATCAGATGCTGTTAATGGTTAAACCTGCATTCTATCAAACCATCTGGTTCAAGTTATTGTTGGGGATTTTACTGGTAGGTATTACTTTGCTTATATTTAGATACCGGGAAATGCAACTAAAGAAAGAACGCGAATTACGGATGAAGATCGCCGGAGATTTGCATGATGAAATAGGCAGTTCTCTTACACGTATTTGGCATCAGGTTCAAAATTATCGACTTCACCCCGCTGCATCTGATCAGGAAACGGGAGAAACCGAGCGGGGAACCAATCGCCTTGAATTTATCGCTCAAACAAGCCAGGAAGCCATATCGATGATGAGTGACATGGTTTGGTCCATTGACGCCCAATTTGACACACAGCAAGAACTTATCCTTCGCATGAAAAGTTATGCTTATACAATCCAAAATGAAACGGGAATTCAACTGAAACTAATCATTACTAATGAATCCGAAGAAAAGAAAATCAGTCAGGTGATTCGTCAAAATTTATTTTTGTTATTTAAAGAAGGAATTAATAATGCCATCAAATACGGTGATGGTAAGCCAATCAGAATCACCTTGGATTTTAATCAAAAAATAGTAATGAAAATGGAAAACGCATGTGTTCCTGGAAGAGCGCCTATTATAACGGCTAGTCAGGGCGGCAGAGGCATACCCAATATGAAAAGAAGAGTGGCGAAGATGAATGGTACTTTGCAAATATCTCAAGAAAGTAACACTTACCTGCTTTTAATAACCATCTGAAGTGGCGGCAATAAATCGACTTTGAACAAATGATATACCGCCCCACCTTAACTATTGAAATGAGCGCATTGCTACTTACCGTCTACGGCATCAATACACTGGTTTCCAATTCATTACCAAAAACTTTATATAGCCATGCGCGCTATAAAATTAACTTTCACTATCTTTAATCGATGAATGAATTCTCGGCCGTAATAGCATATATCTCCAAGTATGTATCACTCACAGATGTGGAAACAGAACATCTGATGGGTTTTTTAAAATTGACCAAAGTCAAGAAAAGGCAATTTATTGTACAGCCAGGATTTGTATGCAGACACAAGAGTTATGTCGTTAAAGGCGCTTTTCGCGCCTACCTTGTGGATGACAAAGGCCGGGATCACACTTTAGCCTTCGCTATTGAGGATTGGTGGGTCTCAGATTACAGCAGTTTGATTTACCAGGAACCCGCTACCCTATTTGTAGAGGCATTGGAAGATTCAGTACTTATCCAGATTGAGTATGATGACGAACAGACTTTCCTTAAAGAAATCCCTAAACTGGAAAAATTTGAACGCATCATCACCCAACGATCCTTAGCTTTTCACCAAAAACGGTTATTATCCAACTTTACGATGACCGCAGAAGAGCGTTATGAGGCTTTTTTAGCAAAATACCCGGCCATTGTCAGCCGGGTGCCTCAATACGCACTGGCATCCTATTTGGGCTTCAGTACAGAATACCTCAGCAAAATACGTAACCAAAAAGCCCGCAGAAGTTAATCTGGTTCAACTTTTTTTATTAACCCATTTCATTTTTATTTTTATGAACTGATGGCACCTTTGCATTGTCCATATGGGCAGTTAATCTTCATAATATATAAAATGAAAAAGACAATTCTAATTACAGGTGCTTCCCGTGGTTTTGGAAAGATCTGGGCAGAAGCATTTTTACAAAGAGGCGACAATGTGATTATCACCTCCAGAAACATCGACCATTTACAGGACTTGGCCTCAAAATATGGGGACGCTGTTTTACCGCTTCAACTGGACATTACCAGTAAAGCGGACTGTATAGCTGCAATTTCGCAGGCTACCGGGCATTTTGGCGTGATTGACGCACTCATTAACAATGCAGGCTATAGCGTTTTTGGGACCATCGAGGAGAATACAGAACGGGAGGCGCGAGACTTGTTTGAAGCGAATGTTTTTGGCACGCTTTGGATGACACAAGCAATACTTCCGGTATTCAGAGCGCATGGCAGAGGGCACATCATCCAGATATCAAGTGTTCTCGGTATTAATACCTTACCCACCATGGGTCTTTACAGTGCTAGTAAATTTGCAGTAGAAGGTTTTAGCGAGGCATTACAGGCAGAAGTAAAAGATTTTGGGATCCATGTTACTTTGGTAGAACCCAATTCTTTTCAGACTGATTTCTTTGGCAGTTCTTCGGTAGTCAGTCAACCACTAGATGTTTACCAAAAAATAAAAGATGATTTTAAAAATGGAGACGGGCTTAAACCAGGAAATATAGGGAATCCAACAGCGACTACTAAAGCAATCCTAATGCTGGTAGACATTGAAGAGCCCCCTTTACGTCTATTCCTCGGCAAACTTGCCTATCCATGGACAGAGTACACATACGGTGAAAAATTGAGATCCTGGGCGGATTGGAAGGAAGTTGCCGAGGATGCACATGGACATTAGTCAGTAGTGAACAACTCACAGATCCTTTCCAGTCCTTATAAGTAATTCTGGGATTTAGGCTACTAATAGAAGGCTTCAATTAAAGCTAATGACTTACTCAGGATTCATTAGGATTCATAGTCCTTCAAAAGAATTTAATATTCTTTTGAAGGACTATTTTTATTTGGGTACAAATGCGGTTGTGGTTTTCATGTAGAAATATATGGTATTTGACCAATTGCTTTTATGACATTTCAGCCGTAGATGTGTTCTTCGGAAATGGCTTATCACAGATTGCCATGGAGTTTGAAAATATCGCCCAGCACCCGCTTTGCTGCATGGTAGCCTGACATGCCGTGAACGCCGCCACCTGGCGGCGTTGATGAAGAACAGATATAAATACCAACAGCACATTTATAGGGTGAAAGGCTAATAACTGGACGGGCATACAACTGACGGGTGTCCATTATGCCCCCATTAATATCCCCACCTACATAGTTCGGGTTGTACTGTTCCATTTCTACCGTATTAAAGCTATGCCGCTTTAAAATCAGATCTTTAAATCCAGGAGCAAATCGCTCTATCTGATTTTCTATGATGGAAGTCATATCCTTTGTGGATCCATTGGGGACATGACAATAGGCCCAGACTGTGTGTTTCCCAGCCGGTGCCCGGGTAGCATCAAATAAACTTTGCTGGGCGAGTAATACAAATGGTCTTTCATTATGAATGCCGTTATTTGCATCGCTTTCTGATCGGGCGATCTCTTCTATCGTTCCACCCAGATGGACTGTCCCGGCTCGTCGTGCCTGTTCATCCTTAAAAGGTATGGGGCCATCCAATGCCAGATCAAGTTTGAAGACACCTACACCGTATCTGTATCTTTTAAGTTGCCATTTATAGCTACTTGAGAATCTGTCACCCGCAATTTGAAGAAGCTGTTGTGGTGAAAGATCAAAAACCATCGCTTTACTGGAGGGCAGCTCTCCAATAGACTTCACGAACCACCCGGTCAGCACCTTCCCGCCAAGTGCTTCAAAATGCGCCAGCAGCGCGTTTGCCAAGAATTGTGACCCCCCTTTTGGCAATGGCCAACCTTTAAGATGACCATTGACTAGCAATACCAGCCCAATAGCAGAGGTTGTTATCTTATCTAAAGGCAACATAGAATGTGCACACATGCCTGACCATAGCGCCTTTGCGGCTTTAGTTTCAAAAGTACCAGCTGTTGAAAGCGCCGAGCGCAGTGCTGGTAATCCAAACCTGGCCATATCTATGGGATGGACGGGCAACTTTAAAGGCCCTAATAGATCATCTACAATGCGGGGCCAGCGCTCCATTTGTGGTGCTATTAAATCCTGGTAAGCCCGCCCGTCAAACCCTAGCCCACTGACTGTTGCAGCCAGATCATTCAATAAAAGGGCTGACGGACCGTCATCTAATGGATGTGCGGCGAGAACCGGTGGATGAATATATTCCAGCCCGTATTTTTCAAGCGGTAGCTTACTAAAAAATGGAGATCCAATCGCCAGGGGATGTATAGCCGAACAGACATCATGTAAATACCCGGGCAGCGTGAGTTCCTGAGTCCGCATTCCACCTCCGATCTTACTACTGCCCTCTATTAATAATACCGACAGCCCGCTACTTTGCAGTTCTATTGCAGCCGACAACCCGTTAGGTCCCGAGCCTACTACTACCACGTCATATGCTGTCGCCATAAAGTACTTCACATTTAAAAACACATAAAATTGCTATTCCCTCCTTATTGCCTTAAAGGCAATAAGCATCGATCACCATAAAGGTAATATTAATATGCCTCATAGTTACAAAAGCCTGTAGGTAAACTCGACTGACAAAATTATACAGATTATTCTTGCGGCGTCTAGCAATTGGGTAACGCTTAAAATGGTTTAGATATGGTTAAGTTTGGCAATTAAATTTACTTTTGCTGATCCAAGGTCTGGTTTGACCGCTACATTAAACAATTTATTGCCTAATTATTTGCGGTGCATTCTACTCTTCTTCTTATAATTTTTAACAAGCTGAGAAATAGGCACCGACATAAATAATACAAGCATAAGCAGCAAAAGATATTGCATTTCTTCGCCAGATGTCAATTCAATGAGTCTCTCTGTAAGGCAGCACAGCAGTATTAGCAAGGAGGTAATAGTACTATTTTGGAATCTGCGAAACTTGACCACTAATCTACTGATGTCATTAATAATTCTCTTATATTATGCCAGCAAGAACTGCACGATTGGCAATAAGTGATAAAGTGCAGATTTAATGAATATTTTGGGCAATCTTGTAGCCCTTCCATAATAAACATGATTTAAACCTGCTTATCCCAAAAGGCAAACCGGTGTTTTATTAAACTTGGATAATGTAGTTTTACCGATAAACCTGGCAAAAAGTGGATGATCCCAAAATTTGCTGTATTACATTTATCTTATATCATATAATTGTTTTGGATCTTTAATGCCGTTTTCTTTTAAAGTCTCAATAATCCTATTTGCCAGTTGCCCCCCATATTCGGCCATGACTTTCGATAAATCCCCCACCAACGCGGGTGTAACTTTAATTACTTTCCGCCCAAGAGGTGTTTTGTAAAATGCCGCAAGTGCTTTAATTTCTTCCAAAGTAAAATACTTGGAATAGATAGGTGGAAATCTGGAAAGTAACACTTTTGGATCCGAATCTGCCGTTATCTTATTCCAAACGGAATCTGGCACATTGGGGTTCCTCAATTTATATTGCTTTATCATTCCATTGGTTAGATCCACACTTTGCTTCTCGGTACCAGACATTTTAAGTAATTCTAAGTAGATACCTTCTTTCTGTTGCTGATCACTTTGGCTGTAAGTTGCCACTGCCATAATTATGGTTACTAATAACAATATCAATTTTTTCATAATTAGTTGTTTGTTGAAAGTTTATCGTTTTCGTGGCATTTTGAAATCAAAAATAGTCGATTTCTGTAAATCCATTTCTAAAATGATCTAAAATGACATTTTTCAAATCGTCATGCTCATGAAATATTCCTCGTGTATCTCTGAATGGGCGTTAGAGCAAATTCAAACGTTATTTTAACAGTACATTCATATAATAACATTGAAAGACCAAACTAGCTTATTTTCAAATTGGACATTTCAATTTAATTTATTATATAGCATCACTAATTTAAACACACATGTAAATTTTGGCGTTAAAATCCTTATTAATGGATAGATGTGGGTTCATTTTCTTCTAAAGATTATTAAACAAAGTTTACAGATGGCTCATTCAGGGTGAAAATACAAATAACTTATTGACATTGGCAAAAACAAACAGCTCCAGATTTATCCATTCGCATAATAAATTCTGGCAGCCTGATAGTGGTTAAAATATTCCGTGAGATGGGGCAATACACTAATTAAAGAAATCCTATCCCTATTAAAGGTGCACAAAGACAAATTCCATTAGACGGGCGAGCTCGAATATAAAAATCCATTATAGATTTAATACCGTACTGTAAGTTAAAAGCAATAGATGCACAGATTAGCCCATATTCAAAAAAATAATTCTGAATATTTTAGGGATGCTCATTTTAATAAAGCATCCCAAAAAGCCAGATTGGTATTTTATTACCAAATCCATTCAGAATATCATCAGCCGCAATAAAAGCATTTTTAATTTCTGCAATTTGCCTATTATTTTTTTGTCTCCCTCCGACTTCTAACGTTATACCATCAAAATAAAAATCTCCTTGCTTGGGAGCTGTTACTTTCAATCCACTATGGACTAATTGATTCATCATAAAAGTTTCTTTCAGATTCCCTTTGTCGGGGTGTCTGGATAGCCCATATGCCAGATTTGTGTTTTCCAAAAACAATTTTTCTGGTTTCTGTAGTAATGAGACCCTCTTTCCTTCTGTACGTAACGCCAAAATCAGGGAAGCACGTTCCAAATGATTCAAATATTGGTAAATTGCATCTCTACTTATGGTTAGTTTTCTTGCTAATTCAGCAATATTGGGCTGGAATGGAATTGACATAGCCAAAACAGCCAGCAGTTTTTTCAATTTGTGGGCCGTTGCCGGCGAATAATCTTCAGCGTACGCCATGTCCGTGTCCATAACAGTACTAATTACCTGACTAAGCCTGATCGTATAATCCTTCTCCTCTAAATGCACCATAAAAGGATAATAACTATTCTTAAGGTAGCGATTAAATTCTGGTAGAATATGAAACCCGTCAAGATTTACTATATCTTGCGAAAGGGGTATATGTTCTTTAAGAAGTTGGTCAACAGAAATTTTGAGAATATCAGCCAACCCTCTCATTTTTAGATATTCTCTAAAAGACAATCCAGGTAATTTATAGGTGAAAACCCTTCTGCTCAGGTCTGCTTCCCCGCGGTATATATCTAAAGCTGATGATGCCGAAAAAACTACTTTAAAGTCAGGGAATAAATCATATATAATCTTCAATTCCTTGCTCCATGTTGCATATTTATGTACTTCATCAACAAACAGAAAACGAAATCCCATTTTATACAATTCAGCCATGAACTCATATAAGGTGTGGTTATAAAAATATGGATGTTCCATGGTAACATATAATGACGTTACCCCAATTCCACCGATTTCTTTTTGTCGTTGTAGCATTAACGTTGTTTTCCCCACACCTCTTGCCCCACTTATAGCAATCATCTTCAGATCCCAATTTATCTCAGTAAAAAGGAACCGTTTGAATTTATATGTTAAATTTTTTAGTAAAATTTCGTTATAAAATGCTAATTAAGGTGCGGGATATAGAGCACTAAAATGAGCAATGGGACTGACAAAGCGACTATGAAGAAGCAAATGTCACGGACAGAATGTGTAAGTAATAATAAGTGGTTATACTGTTCACTGTTGAAACATTGTTATCGCACCCAGATCATTAACTGCAGACAGAGGCTTAAAATGATGAAACACTTCTTAGGTTTAGGTTGGTTGGAAGTTAATTCCTTTAAAATTAGTGAATCAACATTTTCATTTTACTATAGTCCTTTTACGATTCCATTATCTTAAAAGCAACTCCTTTTGTTCAATTCAAAAAGCAATTTGTCATAATTAGCTCAGGCCGGTTTTCGCTTGTCTCCAAACACTAACACCAAGGCAATTACCCCCACAGTGAAGAAACTTATCACCAGTGGGAAAACACCAGTGACCATTAAATGGCTGATGATTGAACCAAGAGAAGCACCGACAAAAAAGAACGAGGTACCATAAACCGCGGCAGCAACGCCTGCTGTGTCTCCTAAATGCTCCATGGCTAGTGCACTGCTATTGGGCTCAATGGCCAGGTTAATGGATAACATGGGGGCAACGGCAATAAAAAATACCCATAGCTTTGGCGGATCCCCATTCAGCATTGTATAAAGGAGCAATAGGCCACCTAGCATTGTGTAAATAATTATCAATCCCCTGATTGTTCTTCTTGCTCCAAAGTGAGTGGCAAAATACGCATTCGAAAAAGTACTGAGTGCCATTAATAATCCGACGCCCGCAAAAATCCAGGTGAATAATTGCGGTCGGCCATATATTTCTCCAATAATGTATTCCGAACTGGCTATGTAGGAACTAAAAGCGGCAAATAGTAAGGTAGTGATACCG
>DATJDF010000180.1:0-1561 GCA_035497555.1 Arachidicoccus sp.
CCATCCATTTTGTCAGCGGATTTACCGCATAACGGAATCGTTGGCTTGGGGGGGCAGTATTACAAAAGGGGAGGGAAGTATAACAAGTCACAGTTATCCCGCATTTTTACTTAAATTATTCCAATAATTAATTACATCCGGTAACAGGTATTTGATAAAAATGAAGCTGAACTATGAATAATACGTATAAGTGGATACAAAAGGTAGCCTTTCTTTGTTTTGCGGTTATATTAATCCAAAGCCCTCTTAAGGCAGAAAGAACAATTCAAAAATATGATGTTGTCGTCTATGGAGGAACTGCTGCTGGGGTTATGGCGGCAATTGGAGCGAAAAAATCCGGAGCAACTGTCATTTTACTTTCTCCGTCCATTCGTATTGGCGGCGTTACCACAAGTGGACTGGGCTGGACAGATATTGGCAATCCGGCTGCGGTAGGTGGACTTGCCAGAGAATTCTACCACCGGATCTTTCTTTATTACCAAAAGGACGGTGCCTGGAAATCATCTGACAGACAGAATTATGAAAATCAACTCCACGGTATTTACCGGGTAAAGGATAGTCTGATGTGGACTTTTGAGCCGCATGTAGCTGCTTATGTATTGAATAGGATGTTGCAGGAAAACGGTGTAAAGGTAAAAACTGATGTAAAACTGGCCAGAAGTCGTAGACCCATTATGCGTGATGGTAAGATTGTCGCTATAAATACCGTTCGGGGCGATACCTATCAGGCTTCTGTATTTATTGACGCCACCTATGAAGGTGATTTGATGGCTGTCGCTGGCGTGCGCTTTACGGTAGGCAGGGAGGCCAATGCGGAGTACAGTGAGACCATTAACGGGGTAGAAAAAGCCCTTTCTATTAAAAACAATCTTCCAAGAGGCGTTGATCCCTACAAAATAAAAGGAGACCAGAAAAGTGGCCTGCTGCCCGGCATTAATAAGAGTACCGGTGGTGAAGATGGCACGAGGGATAATAAGCTTCAGGCTTATTGTTATAGAATTTGTCTCACCGACGATCCTTCCAACCGTATTAGGGTTGCTAAACCGGCAGGTTATGATCCATCAGATTTTGAGTTAGTGGTCAGGGCAACTCGTTTGGGAGAAAACCGATTGTGGAAATTATCGGGTCTACCTAACCGTAAAATTGATGCTAACAATGACTGCGGCATTTCAATGGACGCCATTGGTTACAATAAGGGATATGTAGAAGCCAGTTATAAGGAGCGGGCTGAGATAGCGAATAAGCATCGGTATTGGACACTGGGGCTCATCTGGACAATACAAAACGATCCCAGGGTGCCAGATGTCATCAGAAAGAAATTTGGGATCTGGGGGCTGCCCAAAGATGAATTTAAAGATAATGGCCATTTCCCTTATGCGCTCTACGTTCGTGAAGCAAGAAGGATGGTCAGTGATTATGTAATGACTGAAAAAAGTGTACTGAACGGTAGCGCGGAAAATTCCATCGGTATGGGTGCATACGTAATGGATAGTCATAATACCCAGCGGTATATTACAGCAAAGGGGGATGTACAGAACGAAGGAGATGTACAGATCCCGGT
>DATJDF010000181.1:0-3779 GCA_035497555.1 Arachidicoccus sp.
AATATAAAAAGATCAGTCCTTACAATATTAAGGCTGGCCTCGAGGAGATTGACGACACGCAATACCGGAAAACCCTGGAGAAGCTGGCAGTGAAAAAATGGGAAAGCCTGAGTAAGAATAAGGAACGCGGTATAGCTAAAACGGTTAAAACAACCCGGTACCTGATGCAAAAAGGCTTTGAACTTCCCCTAATAAAAGAAATTCTAGCGGCACTGGAAGCCCGTTAATGCATCTAATTGACAAATTTTTTGTACCGAATCCGTACAATGGGTGTTCGTTTTCAGCACATATAAAAACCCGCTGTTTTTTTAAGCGCTTCAATGTGAAGGGATTAGGTTCGTGGCACAAGGTTCGTAAAAAACGAATCATGATCCCTCCAACATTTTATAATTCTTCTGGTCAGCCTTCAGCTTCTATAAAAAGGCTGGTCTCACGGGCAAGCAGTTTTGACAGGCTGAGAAAATTCATTACCAAGGGTTTAAAAACGCGGTTTATGGTCCGCGCCGTTATACTACCCCTTTTTGTAGGTGCATTTATTGGAGCCGTCAGTAACTGTACAGATGAGCAGCCAAATTTCCAGCAGACACTCGGTGGTCAACCAAGCATGCAGTGTTGTGATATGAATGGATCTGCCCAGCCCGGTTCTAAACCTCTGGAAGACGAAGACGCAGGAAATATGATCAATCCATTACAGATTTTAAGCCCGGTCGTTCAGTTTCCCATATTTAGTATTCCATTTGAGGGGGGAGAAACAGTCTTTCAGAATAAATAAAATCACTCTTCAAACCGTCATTCGATAAAGGATCCGCTTGGCGGCACCGGATCTAATAGGCGCTCTGATAAAGCTAACCGAGTTGCTGCAATAATTCAAATGTGGACTGGCAGACAGTTTCAATAGCGCGTTTGATATCCCATTTTGTCTTATCCCGTTCTCCGATATAATTGGAAATACCTCTGATTTGCAAAAACGGTCGATTACTCAGTAATCCGTTTAAATGAAGGGCGGCGCCTTCCATTGATTCCAAAACAGGGTTATATTTATCCCGAAGTGCCTGGATTCTGGCAGGGTCAGTGGAGATCTCGTCTATAGTAACAGCAGCTCCGGTTTTTAGCTGCGAACGGTTTGTAAAATCCTGCACCCAAGGGTTTTCCAAAGCCTTTTGTTTAAAAGGCACTTGATTAACGTCCGCTAATCCAAGATCAAAAAAATCCTGCCATTTACCGTTTTGCTCTACTCCACAGCTACCTAAATAATCCCGGTCAATGCAAAGTACCGTGCCTAATGGTAAATCCGGATTGAATGAGCCTGCAATGCCCACTTGAATCAATAGGTCCGGTTGGTTTAAAGTAATATGTTGCTGGATGGCCAGACCGCTTTGGAGCATACCGATACCTGTAAGAAAATATTGAAATTGATGGGCGTCCTGAAGTGTTGTCAGCAGGTTCCGCAGGGGCTCTATTTCGAAATCAGTAGCTGAACAAAGGGAAATTTGCATATTGAGGGATTGAATGGTTGTAAAATTAGTGAAAATCTAAAAGACCAGGCAGGTAACCTTGACAGACTGTCAGGTATTTGTCTCCAATTTTGCTTTGGTATCCGGTTTGCGCTAAGAGCATTTGGCTGGGAATTGCGGCATGATATATCGTTTTTAGGTAAAAATGTCTGTAAGTATTATGGCCAAACTGACAAATTAATAAAAAAACAAAAGTGTAATTATGGAAAAAGGGCAAATAAGGGTTCAGACGGAAAACATTTTCCCGATCATTAAAAAGTTTTTATATAGTGAACATGATATTTTTCTGCGTGAATTAATCAGCAATGCGGTTGATGCTTCTCAGAAAATCAAAACCCTGTCCTCCATTGGGGAAGCCAAAGGAGAACTCGGTGAACTTAGAATTGACGTGACAATTGATAAGGAACAAAAAACCCTGACGATCGAGGACCGGGGGGTTGGGATGACCGCTGCTGAAGTGGATAAATACCTGAACCAGGTTGCTTTTAGTGGCGCTGAAGAGTTTTTGGATAAATATAAGGATGCCAATATAATCGGTCATTTTGGACTAGGGTTCTATAGTGCCTTTATGGTAAGCGATAAAGTAGATGTTTTCACCAAAAGTTACCAGGATAGCCCGGCAACATACTGGAGTTGTGATGGCAGTCCGGCATTTGAAATCGGGGAAACGGAAAAAGCAGATCGCGGTACGCGCATTGTGCTGCATGTTAATGCAGAAAGTGAAGAATTCCTGGAGGCAGACAAGATTCGCCAGATTCTGGAAAAGTTCTGTAAGTTCCTGCCTATAGCTATCTTCTTTGAGGACAAGCAAATCAACAATACAAATCCTATCTGGGTCAAAAAGCCATCTGAATTAACAGATGATGACTATAAGAATTTTTATAAGGAATTATATCCATTTGGAGAGACTCCCTTATTCTGGATTCACCTGAATGTGGATTATCCCTTTAGCCTGACAGGTGTACTGTATTTCCCTAAAATTAAGCAAAGCTTTGAGATCCAGAAAGACAAGATTCAATTATACAGCAACCAGGTCTTTGTTACAGATGAAGTAAAGGATATCGTGCCGGAGTTTCTTATGCTGCTTCATGGTGTTATTGATAGTCCGGATATTCCACTGAATGTGAGCCGTAGCTATTTACAGGGAGATCCTAATGTACGTAAAATCAATGCCCATATCACTAAAAAGGTTTCTGATAAATTAGAAGAAATTTTCAAAGCAGATCGTAAATCCTTTGAAGAAAAATGGGAAAGTATTGGCCTTTTTGTCAAGTATGGTATGATGACAGAAGATAAATTTCTTGATAAAGCCGTCAAGTATTTTATCATGCAGGATGCAGTGGATACGAATGTTTTTTATACACTGGATGAATATAAAACAACTACAGAGGCTTTACAGAAGAATAAAGAGAGTAAGACAGTAATACTGTATACAACTGATCCGGTACAGCAGGATGCTTATATAAAAGCGGCCGCTGCAAAAGGATTGAAAGTTATCCGTTTAGAAACGATTGTTGATGCGGCTTTTGTCAATAACCTGGAAATGAAATGGTCGGACGTTCAGTTCACACGTGTTGACGCTGACATTGTAGACAACCTGATTGATAAGAATGAAAACGAAGAAAGTGTCCTGAGTCAGGAAGAGGCCGATACACTGAAATCTTTATTTGGTCTGGAAATCCCCGGCTTGAATGTCACAGTAGATATCAAAGGCTTAAGTGCAGAGGCGGCCCCCGTTGTGGCCACCCGCCCGGAATTTACCCGCAGGATGAAAGATATGAGTTCAATGGGTGGTGGAATGGCGGCATTCTATGCCACCATGCCAGATGAAGTAACATTAACGGTTAACGGTAATCACCCCATCTATCAGACATTATTGAAACAGGATGATAAAGCTCAACAGGAAAAACAGACCCGCAACCTGGCTGACCTGGCTTTATTGTCACAGGGTTTATTAAAAGGAGCCAGCCTGACAGACTTTATCAACCGCAGTGTTGAACTGATGGAAAAATAAAGTTGAAATTCAGAAGCGTATAAATATTTTTTAAAAAGGTTTAGTAGGGTTGGTCCAGGATATACTTCTTGCTGGATCAACCCTATTTTTTAAGATTTTTAATGCTATTACTAATTTTTAAGTAAACCTATCTGCTACGGTCTCCGTCCAGTAAACCACCAAGGGCACCTAAGATACTGCCTTCATCTTTTTGTTTATAAGTTCCGTAGGCAAGGATCCTGCCCGCCAATCTGCTGACGGGTAAAGACTGG
>DATJDF010000182.1:0-19058 GCA_035497555.1 Arachidicoccus sp.
ATTGAAATGCATTCCCGGAGGCGTCAATTCACCTGTCAGGGCATTTAAAAGCGTAGGGGGCACACCAATTTTTATCGAAAAAGCAAAAGGGGCCTACCTTTTTGATGCTGATAAGCAAAAATACATTGATTATATTGCTTCCTGGGGGCCCATGATTCTTGGACATGCTTTTGAACCCGTTGTAAAAGCAATTCAGGAAAAAGCGGCAGATTCCACTTCATTTGGAACACCAACTGAATTGGAAGTTGAAATGGCAGAGTTAATTAAATCCATGACGAATAATGTGGATCTGATTCGCATGGTCAATAGTGGTACAGAGGCGTGTATGTCCGCCATTCGTTTAGCACGTGGCTTTACCGGCAAAAATAAATTCATCAAATTTGAAGGCTGCTATCATGGACACGCAGACATGTTTTTGGTCAAGGCGGGTAGTGGTCTTGCTACTTTTGGCATCCAGGAAGTACCGGGGGTAACGGCAGCAACTGCCGCCGACACCCTAACAGCACCTTATAATGATTTGGAAGCTGTCCGTCAGTTAGTCCATCAGCATAAAAATGAAATTGCTGCAATTATTGTAGAACCTGTCGCCGGCAATATGGGTTGTGTTTTACCTGAACCGGGGTTTTTAGAAGGATTACGGGAGATCTGTACAGTAGAAAGTATGGTTTTCATTTTGGATGAAGTGATGACCGGGTTCAGATTGGCGCCTGGTGGTGCACAGGAAAAGTTGCATATTGATGCCGATCTCATTACTTATGGCAAAGTAATAGGCGCTGGATTGCCCGTCGGTGCTTTTGGCGGCAAAAAAGAAATAATGGAAAAAATCGCACCGCTCGGTAACGTATACCAGGCCGGGACACTCAGTGGTAATCCGCTGGCGATGATCGCGGGAATGACGCTGCTTTCTACTTTAAAAGTTCATCCGCAGTATTACCAGGAATTAGAAGCAAAGGCTGTCTATCTAAAAGCTGGCCTGGAAAAATTATTTGCGGCAGGGGACATACCGGTGACAATTAACCAATTTGGCAGCATGTTGAGTGTCTTCTTTACATCAGGGCCGGTACGCGACTTTTCTTCGGCTGCAGCGGCCGACATGAATAGATTTAAGCAATTTTTTCATGGACTTTTAAAAAGAGGTGTACATTTACCTCCCTCCGGGTTTGAAAGCTGGTTTCTGAGTAATGCTTTAACTTATGCTGATCTGGATCAAACCCTGTCAGCAGCTAAGGAAACTTTAGGAGAATTGTGATATTTTTGACAAGCATGATTATGGATATAATAAATTAATACATCTATTAGTTGAACTGAAAAATATCATTTAGATGGAGAAGGAACAGCATTTCCGGGAACAGCAAAGAAAACGATATAATAATACACGTTCCATAAAAGACATCGTAATGGCCCTTATAATATTAACGATAGGCTTCTTAATGTTTTTTGGGGATAGATTTAAGGTTACCCAGCCTTTAATGGAGCAAAAAGATCCGGTCATTCGCTATTTATTCGGCGGATTATGCACCCTATATGGTGGTTTTCGCCTGTACAGGGGTATTAAACAGGATTATTAATTATCTAAATGTGTGTTAAAATCAGATCAAAGCTTAATATAAAAAAACAAAAAATTATGTTTTTTTTTCGTGCAACGAAAATTCTACTTATTTTTAGCCTCGTTCTTTGGAATTTTTCTTCGTGTAAGCCGAAGGAAAGCAATGATAGCAAACCACAGCAGGGTACGCTTCATATTAGTGTGGATGAATCTTTCAAACCTATTATTGATCAACAGATCATGGTTTTTGAATCTTCATTCCCAAAAGCGCACATCCAGGTAGAGTATAAATCAGAAGCAGACTGTTTTCGGGATTTTCAATCAGATAGCACGCACATGATTATAGTAGCACGGGCACCCAAAAAGGAAGAAAACGATTATTATAAACGCGTTTTGGGCCATCCGTTATTATATTCTGTTATCGCCTTCGATGCAGATGCTTTGATTGTAAATGCAGCAGCACAGGATAGTATTTTTACCATTAAGACGTTAAATAAAATACTTACTGACAGCGTTTCAGGGAAATATCAGGTACTATTGGATGGTGACAACGCAACAAGCACGGTCCGATTTTTAATGGATTCCATTACAAACGGGAAACCTTTTGGCATAAACGTGAAGGGAACCAAAGGAAATGAGGAGGTGCTTCAACAGGTGGCTGATAATCAAAATGCCATTGGTTTTGTAGGATCCAGCTGGGTGATAAATGCGGATATCGAAAATAAGTATAAGGGAAAGGTTAAGTTGGCATTTGTTGAATGCAAACGCTGTAATGACGGGACCTTTGCAAAACCTTCACAATCGACTATATACAACGTTCAATACCCTTTGGTACGTCCTTTGTATTGTATCCTCAAAAATGCGGATGTCGGTTTAGGTGCTTCCTTTTATAATTTTATGAGTTTTGAACGGGGACAATTAATTTTCAGAACGGGTGATCTCGTCCCGGCTAAAATGAATTTCACCATTCGGAAGATGGTCAATAAACCTAATCAGGTAGATTCGTCTAAATAAATATAAAAAGCGATAAACTGAAAAATCAGGAATCAGGAAAAACAAAAAATAAAAATGAAGAAAATGAAGAAGGTTGTTTTTAGTTTTCTCGCCGTTGTAAGCGCAGTGTCTTTTGCCGCGGCTCAGAAATTGGAAGATGGCATACAAGCGCTATACTACCAGAAATATTCAAATGCGGAAAAAATTCTGCAAACCTTGGTCACCAAGGACGCCAATGATGGCCAAAGTGTATATTGGTTAGGCCAGGTTTATTTGGAAAATACCTACGGAGAAACGGATGGTGTTACCAAGGCGGCGGCCTTATATCAAAAACACGCTGCCAGCAATAACCCCTGGGTACTAGTTGGCCTCGGTGAAATTGATTTTATCAATCATAACAAACAAGCGGCTGAACAAAAATTTGAAACAGCAATTGCCGCCAGCAACAAATTCAAAGGAAGAAGCAAGGATCAAGACCAGTCAAACTTAATGAGTGCCATCGGTCGAGCCAGTGCATATGGTAATCGTGACATAGGCGATCCAGCTTATGTGATTCCTATTTTACAAAGAGCCATGGATATTGACAAAACCAACCCCAATCCTGCCTTATATTTAGGCATGAACTTCCTTAAATTAGGTGGTGATCAGGGCGGTAACGCATTTGTAGCTTTTAATAATGCGATGTTGCGTGATCCAAAATTTGCTGCTGCATATTACCATATGGGTAAAATTTTCCATTCTCAGAATAACTTTGAGGTCATGGATGAGTGGTATAAAAAAGGTATTGTAGCTGATCCAACTTATGCTCCTATTTATTTAGATTATTTTGATTACTTTAAGAATACCGATTATAATAAAGCTAAAGAATATTTGGACAAATATGTGACCAATTCAGATGGCGGCTGTAACGTTCAATATTTCCAGGCGGATTATCTGTTCCGTTCCGGAAGTTACCAGGAGTCTATCAATAAAGGAAAAGAAATGGAAGCTGGCGCTTGTGCCACTTTCCCACATTTACCTCTGTTAATGGCTGTAAACTACCACCGTTTAGGAGACACTACTCAGGCAGTAACTTATGCTAAGAAATTTTTCTCTACCGTTTCTCCTTCCAATATTCTGCCGGATGATTATGCGTTTGGCGGCTTTATCTACAAGGAAATCCCTGAAATGGCTGATTCTGCAGTTGCCTATCTGATGAAAGCCTATGATCTGGATACCATTCCGGAAGAAAAAGCAATTTATGCTGACTCTATCGCCTATGCACTGGAAAAAGCCAATAAACCTGTAGAAAAATACAAATGGTTAAGAAAGTTGTATGATGCAAAAGATAGTAGTTCTGACGGGTATAATACTGCATTATTTAATGTAGGATATGCGGCATTACAACTTGCACCTACTGATTCTACTTATTTCCCGATAGCTGACAGCATGTTTACACTTTACAAAACTAAATATCCGACTCAGGTCTATGGTTATAGCTACTTGGTAAATTCTAAACTCGCAGCAAAGGATACCGCAGCAGCTGTTCCAGCTATTGAGGATTACATCAATTTCCTGAAAAAGGATACTGTCAAAAATAAAGATGTGCTCATTGCACAGTATGGTTTCCTGGCAAACTATTATGTAAATTCAAAGGGAGATTATCCTAATGGACTTAAAATGTTTGATGCTATCCTGGCTTTGGATCCAACCAACGCTGCGGCCAAGCAATATGGTGACCAAATCAGAGACTACTTGCAGAAGGAAAAAGCATCTGCTGATTCGTCAAAATCAAGCAAAAAATAGCATGTTGATATAATTCTGATTTACCTCAACAAAACAGAAAACTTCGTAACCTTTGTTACGAAGTTTTTTGTTTTGTACTAAAACCGTATTTTTGCTATTCAAATTGAAATTATGTCATTTAGCAGTTTATTAGCCGCCGCTTCTGGTACCGTGCAGAATGCTACAGATTATTTTCCTATCGCCTTACAAATCGTTTTTGCTATCGGTTTTGTAGCAACTATGATATTTGTTTCCTCTCTTGTCGGTCCAAAGCGAAAAACAAACGATAAGCTGGAGAATTTTACAAGTGGTATTGTTACCCACGGTAATGCACGTCAACCCATGGCAATCAAATATTTTCTGATTGCTATTCTATTTGTACTTTTTGATGTAGAAGTAATTTTTTTCTACCCCTATGCCGTCAATTTCAGGGAATTAGCCTGGACGGGCTTTTTTGAGATTCTTTTATTCGTAGCTCTTTTTATTATCGGGTTTATCTATATTATCCGTAAAAAAGCATTACAATGGGAAGATTAAAACGGATTCTTCCTTCCTAATTCATATTAAACAGCAGGTTCTTTTTTTATTAGAACTAAAGATTAATAGCAAAAGCAGCTTAAATAGGCTGCTTTTGCTATTTGGGTTATTTTCCAACGCCAATTATAAATTATAATCGTTTTCTTATTGAAATACTGAATTTATATATAAGCACTCGGCAGATATTATTCCGGATTTTTTGAAAGTTATTTGATTAAGTGGCTGTTAATTACGCGTCCAGAATTTGATTACTATTTGTACTTTATAATGTCCTTAAGTCTGTTCGGCTGTTGCCTGGAGCTTTGAGATGAAGCATTGCAATGAGTATGTACTATAGGTCTACGGTAAGTCAGATGACTAAGGCTTCAGATAATTGAAATCTAATTTCCGTTTTATAAGACATTATTATTTCTGGTATTCGTTTATAATCCATTTTCTATAATATGAAAAATAATTTTTAGTAAACAGGATATTATACTCTAAGTAATTAAAATTGTAAAAAGCGGATTGGGATAAAATTTAAAAGGGTATTTATTTTTTCTATTTTAGGGGTCCCTAATAATTAAATAATAATATATTAACTATTTAACCTGCTAATTATTAATAAATTATAGCTGTGGAACATAAATTAACATAGCGATCTTAATAACGTAATTTTCTGGGGATAACTACTTAATTTACAGGCATAAATGTGAAGAGAAATAGGATAAATACAACTGTTTTGGGTAGTTGTGAATAAACTGCAAAGTTTTTAACTTTTTACCCGCTATTAATTAACAGTGAATACTTGTGGATAACATAGTGTGAATAACTGAATTAATAATTATCCACACTGTGTATTAATTTGGTCAAAGATAGTGATAACAAGGATTAAGGCTGTTAATAAAAATGTGGATAATGGTGGATAACTGAAAAGTAATTAACTTTGACTCTTGTGAATAACAAACTTATTCAGATATTAACACCCTTAATAGTAATAGATCTTTTAAATAAATAACTATATACTAATTATTACGTGAGATATGAACATTTTAGAAGCAACAAAAAATTTAACGAGGAAAGGATATTTGGATTTGCCTGTGAGTCCAACTTTGGATTTGTTTTCTGAGATTGAAAAATTAAAGAAGGAAACAAATGCAATTGTTCTGGCGCATTATTATCAGGAAGCAGATATTCAGGATGTCGCAGATTATATTGGTGATAGTCTTGGGCTGGCACAGAAGGCTGCAACAACTAATGCGGATGTGATTGTATTTGCTGGTGTGCATTTTATGGCGGAAACCGCTAAAATTCTGAATCCAACTAAGAAAGTGCTGTTACCTGATCTCAATGCGGGCTGCTCACTTGCCGATAGCGCACCTACTGAAGCCTTTCGGAATTTTAAGGAAGCACATCCGGACCATGTCGTTATTTCTTATATCAATTGTACGGCTGAGATCAAGGCCCTCAGTGATATTATTTGTACGAGTGGCAATGTTGAAAAGATAATTGAAAGTCTTCCGGTTGATCAACCGATTATTTTTGCTCCGGATAGAAATTTGGGGGCATATGTAAATAAACGTACGGGGCGCAACATGCTCCTTTGGGATGGTTCCTGTATGGTTCATGAGATTTTTAGTTTAGAGAAGATCCTGGCCCTTAAAAAGGCTAATCCGCGTGCTTTATTGCTTGCGCATCCGGAATGTGAAGAGATTATTTTGAAGGAGGCGGATTTTATCGGCAGTACAACTCAGATTCTTAAGTTTGCTCAGCAGAGTCCCGCAATGGAATTTATTGTGGCTACTGAAGCTGGAATTCTTCATCAAATGGAGAAGGATTCTCCTGAAAAGACCTTTATTCCTGCACCGCCTAATAATGCATGTGCCTGTAATGATTGTCCGTATATGAAGCTGAATACACTGGAAAAACTTTATTTATGCATGAAATACCAGCAACCTGAAATTACAATGGATGAAAATTTGAGATTGGCGGCCAAGAAACCAATAGACCGTATGATGGAAATTAGCCGTGCCGCTGGTTTAATTAAATAATTTTTTACGGGGGGTATATTGGATTTGCATAAACCATGGAAGTCTACTGTGCCCCTTTTCCCTGTAGATTTGGCGGTAGAAATATATTTTTTTCTATCTTATTGCTTTGTTGCTTCTGAATATATTTTTTATAAGTTATCTCTATATACTTTGCTAATTGAAGATCACTCATCATTTGTAAAGAACTGTAATCTGGTCTGTACTTATCCATGTAATCATCTCTTTGCTTATCATATAAACCGGTAATTTCTTCTACTAATTTATTTGTAAATCTGTGGTTGATGTATCGCTGCTGTTCAATATCCAGTGCAAATTTTTGATAGACCTGTTGTCTTTTATTGTAACCAAATCTAAATAGGTTAATGATAGCATCCATGTCAACACCAATACCTGTAGGCGTTACCCCAAAACTCTCACCTAAAGCCTGACCGGGTTTTTTATAATCAAATATTCTTGCATAATCTGCTCTTAACTGTGCAGAGTCCCTGTAATAATTTTTGGAATGTACTGTTACAGTGGGTAGATATCCTTTTGGTTCTTGCGCATAATTTTTAGGAAGGTAAATTTGCACTTCAAAATTTTCAGGATTTCTAATAGTATCTATAGGATATTTATGGGTTATTTTATCCCTGAACTGAAACCATATAGAATCGCTCAAACCTTTTATTCTTATTTCGTATTTACCAGTGGAATCACTTTTGGCCAGATGACCAGACTGTGTAAAAACAATTACTGAATCAAGTGGAGTTCTGAATTTATCCTGATACACAAATCCTGTAATGATGTTTTGACAATATATGCTGGCACAAGTCATTAACAGGATTGTGGTAAGTATAAAATATTTTTTACGATCGGTTCGTTTCAAAAGTCACTTATTTACCGGTAATATTACTGATTCTTTCTTACCAGTGCCTGTAATTAAATTGTAAAAATCTATTTTTGTTCTTATCGCCCCATATGAACCATTAGAATTTGAATATCGGCTGGATTTACGCCGCTAATTCTTCCTGCCTGCCCGATAGTCCTTGGGCGGATTTTATTGAATTTTTGAATAGCTTCTGTGCCCAGGGCGGGTATTTTATTATAATCGAATGTCTCTGGGATAATCAATTCTTCCATTTGACTGATCTTATCTGCAATTTCCTGTTCTTTTTCAATATATCTTTCGTATTTTATTTGTATCTCAGCTTGTTGTATATTAATATTATTATTAATATTAATAAATTCAGCTAGCTTTGGCACTTTTTGGGCCATTGCTTGCAAGGAAACAGCCGGACGTAGTAAGATTTTTGATATCTTTTGTTTCTCTGTGATGCTTGCTGAGTCAATACTTTCTAAATAGGGATTTACATCTTCAGGTGAAAATGCGGAAGATTTTAAACTTATAACCATGGATTTAATTTCCTTATTTTTACGGTCCACTGCTATCATTCTGTCTTCCTTTGCGAGTCCTAATTTGTAACTTAATTCAGTAAGTCTTAAATCCGCATTATCCTGTCTAAGTAAGGTTCTGTATTCTGCGCGACTGGTAAACATTCTATAAGGTTCATCGGTTCCTTTATTGATTAGATCATCTATTAAAACACCGATATAAGCTTCATTTCTTTTCAGGATAAAAGGTTGTTCTCCCGCTATATTCTGGTGGGCGTTAATACCTGCCATCAGGCCCTGGCATGCTGCTTCTTCGTAACCGGTTGTTCCATTTATTTGACCCGCGAAAAAAAGATTTTTGATCAGTTTTGTTTCAAGATTTGCTTTTAATTGTGTTGGTGGAAAATAATCATATTCTATCGCATAACCCGGCCTGAACATTTTGACTTTTTCAAATCCCGGCACCATACTTAAGGCTTTATATTGTACTTCTTCCGGTAAAGATGTGGAGAACCCATTGACGTAGATTTCAACTGTTTTGAACCCTTCTGGTTCTATAAATAATTGATGCCTTAGTTTATCTGCAAATCGATTAATTTTATCTTCTATACTTGGACAATATCTTGGCCCGGTTCCTTCTATTCTACCTGTATACATTGGACTTCTATCAAACCCTGTTTTTAATATTTCATGTACATCAGTGTTTGTATAGGTAATGTGACAGGGTAATTGTTGTTCCGGTTGAATACGATTGAGATTCTCCAAATATGAAAACCCGACTATTTCACTATCGCCTAATTGTATTTCCATTTTGGAATAGTCCAGGGATCTGGCATCTACTCTAGGTGGTGTGCCTGTTTTTAACCTTGCACTTTGAAAGCCTAGGGAAACTAATTGTTCTGTAATGCCTGTAGCACTCTTTTCAGCTACTCTTCCTCCACCAAATTTCTTTTCTCCGATATGAATAATCCCGTTTAAAAAGGTTCCACTCGTTAATATGACGGTTTTAGCTTTGATTTCGTGGCCTAGATTTGTTTTTACACCGCAAACTTGATTATCCTTTACCAATATTCCTTGTACCATATCCTGATAAAAATCCAAATTATCAGTGTGTTCAAGCATTTCCCGCCAGGTTAAGGCGAATAACATTCTATCATTTTGAGTTCTTGGACTCCACATAGCTGGTCCTTTACTCTTATTTAGCATTCTGAATTGAATCATACTTTTGTCGGAGACTATACCGCTATAACCACCTAATGCGTCTATTTCTCTAACTATTTGGCCTTTAGCAATACCACCCATGGCTGGATTACAGCTCATTTGTGCTATTGTGTTCATATTCATCGTTATTAATAGGACTTTGTTACCTAAGTTGGCCGCTGCCGCCGCTGCTTCACTGCCGGCGTGACCAGCACCAGCAACTATAACGTCATATTCCTGAAACATATTTCTAATTTAGTTGGCAAAGGTAATAGTTTAATAGTTATTTTTTGTTTCACGTGGAACATGAATTTATTTTAGTGAAGTGAGTGTTTGTTATATAAAAAGTGTTTCACGTGAAACACTTTTTATATGGAGATCTATTTAAATATTAATAAGCTGTTTATGTTCCACGTGGAACTATTTAATTTTTTGATAAGTTTGGATGTATTTTTCTTCCATTTCTCTCATTAATATAGCTTCTTTGGTAGATTTATCCTTGTAGCCACATAAATGTAAAGCCCCATGAAATAAAACACGTAGAGTTTCTTTTATAAGAGGCTGGTGTAGATTTTTGGCGTTATCTTTTACCCGATCAAGACTGATATAAACTTCTGCTTTAGTAAATTTGGTTGCGCTAAGTTCAAAAGTGAGAATATCAGTGTAGAAATTATGATTTAGATGATGTTGATTCATATCTATTAGGTAATCATCGGAACAGAAAATATAATCTATTCTTTCAAGCGGTTTTTTTTCCAGTGAGAATATTTTTTCTATGAATGATTTGATAACTGTTTTATCTTTTAAATTTAATGTTCGATCTGCACTATGAAAAAATACTTTTGACATGGATTGTTGTTTAATTGTCAAAATTCGTAAAATAACCTGAATAATGCCACCTAATGGAACAAAACAATTAATTTTGCGTTTATAATTTTCTAAATATGAAGAAGTTGTCTGAGATACGTGTAGGAAAGGCGGTAATAATTAAGGAATTTGCAAATAATGAGATCTTTATTAAGTTAATGGAAATGGGATGTATCCCTGGTGAAATTATTAAAGTTGAACAAATAGCTCCTTTGGGAGATCCAATTTCGATTTCAGTGGTTGGTTATAATTTGAGTCTTAGAATAAATGAGGCGGATAATATCTTTGTAGAGGAGATTGTATAATTAAAATAGCTTCTTGATATGAAAATAGGATTGTATTTTGGTTCTTTTAATCCCATCCATACTGGACACTTGGCTATAGCAGAGCATGTATTGAATTATACATTAATTGAAAAGGTATGGTTGGTGCTATCCCCTCAGAATCCCTTAAAACCTTCTAAGAGCTTATTGAACGAATACGACCGGTTGCATTTGGTTAATCTCGCCATAGAAAATAACGAACGGCTAAAAGCTGTGGATGTAGAATTTAGATTACCCAAACCTTCTTATACAATTACCACACTTATTTATTTGCAAGAAAAATATCCAGAATATTCATTTGAAATTATAATGGGTTCGGACAGCTTTAATAATTTACCTAAATGGAAAAATTATGAGAGGCTTATCCAGGATTATCGTTTTATTGTCTATTTACGACCAGGCTTCCCAGTAAATACAGTACCAGAGGGTGTTAAGTGTACAATTCTTTCTGCCCCTTTACTCGATATCTCTGCCACCTTTATTAGAAATAATGTGCAGACAGATAAGTCAATTCGTTATTTGGTTCCGGAAAAAGTAAGTGAATATATAAAAGAAAATAATTATTATAATTAAATTATATATAATAATACTACTAAAATATTATTCCTAATAGCAGGCAGATCAGAACAATATAAGGCGCACGGAATTTAGTGAGTTTAAGAAGTAGAAAAGTACCACCTATAGTTGTAATATTTATAATATGTTCAATGTTGCCATCAATTACATTAACGGATATATCCTTCATCAGATAGAGAGAAGAAGCCATTATGATGGCCACAACGGCAGCATTGATACCTTCAAGCGATCGATATATAATGGCGTATTTTTTTAAATTATTCCATACCGGGAAAAAGAAGAGTACCAATAGCGTTGAAGGCAGAAATATAGCTACAGTAGCTATTACGCATCCCCAGAATTGATCCCCAGCTCCACGATCTTTTAATACCATTCCTCCAACAAAGGCACTTATGGTGAAGGTTGGACCTGGTATTGCTTTCAACATACCATATCCCGTTAGAAAATCATCTTTATCCATTTTCAGGGCATTAGAATTTTTTTCTAAAACTCCTTTGGTTTGAGGCCTTACAACATATTGCTCATACATTAACGGGGCTAACACATCTCCACCACCAAATGTCAGTGACCCAAAACGATAACAGTTTTCAAATAAATTGAATTTACCTCTTTGACCCCAATCATTCTTACGTGCTGTTTCTGAAAGGAATGCTGCCAGGAAAAATAAGGTAAAAAAAATCAGAATATTCCCCCATCTTATTTTTCTGGCGACGGTTTCTCTTTGTGGAATACGTTTATGGCTAAAATTGGTGGCAATGCCTGCAGCAACGATTATAGCCGGGAATATCCAAGGCGTTTTAAAGAAGGAGAAGGTCAATAAGGTTCCTACAATCAATATAACCCTTGTAATTGTGTTATTTATGGAGATTCTAAAAAATTTAAAAGCAGAAAATGCAATAAATCCAACTGCCATTGGCTTTATATACTTGAACAGCTCCCGGGTGTCAATGGCACTTTTATCAAGAAAATCTAAAAAAAAGGACAGACTACCCATAATAATACTGGCCGGAAGCACCCAAGTGATAAGCGCCAGAATGGCCAGGGTTAATCCACCTCGTTTATATCCAATAAGTGTAATTGTCTGAGAAGAAGACGCTCCGGGTAACATTTGGCAAAAAGCATTATATTCAAGTAGTTCTCCTTCTGTAATATCTTTTCTTTGCTGAACAAAAGTTTTGAGCATCATAGCGAAATGACCCTGAGCGCCTCCAAAAGCGGTGAGCGTATACCATAAAACGGCTTTTAAGAAGCTTAGGTGCCTGATTATTTTCAAAATTATTTAGAAGCTTTGTAGTTGTGAGCCTTAAAGATAAATATTTTTTTTATTTTGAGCCCTTGTAATGGGTAAGTTGAATCTGGATTTATTAACAATATCTAATAAATTAAACAAATACCTTTGTTGTCTAACGAACGCAAACGTATCATTATGGAAATGAATGAAACCATCCTTCAGCCAAATGTTCAACGTGTGTTAATCAAGAAGAATGAACGCAAAATAGTCTATCTTGTTAATCCAATTTCAGGGACAGCCAAGAAGGAAACACTGGTCAGTCTGATCGAGAAAATCAGTAAAGAAAAGGGATTGTATTGTGAGATTTTACCTACTAATAAGCGCGGTAATTACGATTATTTAGTGGATAAGATTCAGAAAGAACAAATTACCGATATCGTAATAATTGGTGGTGATGGTACGGTGAACCATGTTGTTGGTGCTTTGCATAACGAACCGGTAAATTTTGGGATTATTCCTTATGGAAGCGGCAACGGGCTCGCTAGAGCTGCAGGCATTCCATCTAAACCCAAACGGGCATTTGAACTGATATTAAATGGAAAAGCAAAAAACGTAGATGCATTTCAGGTGAATGACCGGTTTGCCTGTATGTTGAGCGGTGTGGGCTTTGATGCGAAAGTTGCTCATGATTTTGCCGCTAAAACAAGTCGGGGTCTGTTAACTTATACCCAGCAAAGTATAATAAATTACTTTAAAGCACAACCTTATCAGTTCGAAATTGAAGTGAATAAATTTTCATTTTTTTCGGATGCGTTTTTTATTAGTGTCGCCAATGGAAATCAGTTTGGTAATAATGTTACAATTGCCCCCGAAGCAAAAATAAATGACGGTTTATTAGATATTGTTGTTGTGCAGAAAATGAATAAAGCGAAACTCCCTTTTGCTGTACTCCAGCAAATCAGGGGCAACAATAAATTGCAGGAATTGGTGGAAGAAGTAACCAATAAGAATATATTATATTTCCAAACTCCGGAAATTAAAATAAAAAATCTATTAAATGCGCCCATGCATATTGATGGAGAACCGGTCGATTTTGCCCGGGAAATCGACGTTAAAATAATCAAAGACTGTTTCAGGTTGATCAGACCCTAAATATTTATCATCATCGGTAATATCGATAACAGGTATCGTTTAATGGACATAAACGGATTGTTGTATTATGGCAATCGGTCTCAGGGTAGCGATCATTTGTCATTAACTGAACTATAGTTTCAGTAAATATCCGGTTTATTTAGATTTACCCCAGACTTCACTGGAGCTTTTAAACTTATAGGGGATGACTTTTGGCAAAGCAGGTTGCGGATTTTGAACTTGAATTGTACTACCATTCTCAGTCGTGGTGCTCAAAACAGATTCCTCTGTCTTGCTTTTGGTTTCGGAACTTTCCTGCAAAATAGTTCCAGCTGCAATTTTAATGTTTATCCGGTAGTGTCCTTTTTTGTCCTTCAAATTTTCACTGGTAATTTTATAATTGGTTGTGGCGACTTTTGAAAGGATATTCTCCTTTTCTTTTGATCGGTAAATCGTCCCAAATTGAATCGCTCCAATTATTAGCGTTAAAGCAGCATCGCGACGTGCATCGAAGAAATGATGATCATCATTTGTGTACTGTTTTTTCTTGCCGTTTGTGAAATCAAAATCAGGTAGAATTAAATTTAAAGTAAAGGCAATGTTTTTATTGTCATATTGTGTGATACCATGAGCCTGTATTTTTAAGGAATTACTGAATTTGGACAGCTTTACTGCATCTCCAATAAGCTGTATGCTGTTTGGGAGTTCCTTAAAAGTCAGAGAAATCTGATTTTTGGCATCACTAGTAGAACTGGATGTATTATTTTGACCCATTAGTATATTTCCAAAAAGGCAAAATAGCATGGAAAGGATCATTAACTTATTCATTTTTGCTCATTTTAATGAGAAACAGCCTTTAGCCCGATGACGGATGCTATCAGTGTTAAGATAAAAAACAGCCGCCAGAAGGTTGCTGGTTCTTTAAACCAGAATATACCTACCAAAACAGTGCCGACAGCCCCTATCCCAGTCCAAACAGCATAAGCAGTGCCAATAGGGAGGGTTTGGGTCGCTTTAATTAATAATACCATACTGATTGCCAGACTAACAACAAATCCGGTATACCAGATTGCGGCAGTCGATCCACTGGATTGATTTCCTTTTTCGAGGCAAGTGGCAAAACCCACTTCAAATAGCCCTGCAATAATTAAGATCAGCCAATTCATGTTATTAAGGGTTTAAAAGCATATGCTAATTATGTAAATATATAAAGAAGTCCACTTAAAACAAAAGGGAATGCCCGGATGGACATGCCCTTTGTTTATTAATGCCAGAAAAGTAACTTTTAAGAAAAATTACTTAGAAATCAAATTTGCAAAATGATGCACGGTACGAACTAATTGTGATACATAGCTCATTTCGTTGTCATACCAGCTGGTAACTTTTACCAGTTGTTTGCCACCAAAATCCACAACTTTCGTTTGTGTTGCGTCAAATAAAGAACCGAAGCTGATACCGATAATATCAGAGCTTACGATGAAATCTTCGTTATAACCGAAGCTTTCATTACTTGCAGCTTTCATTGTAGCGTTAACTTCTTCCACTGTTGTTTTCTTAGAAAGAACAGCGGTTAATTCTGTCAGAGAACCTGTGATAACAGGAACGCGTTGAGCACCACCGTCTAATACACCTTTCAGTTCTGGTAAAACCAAACCGATTGCTTTTGCAGCACCAGTGCTATTAGGAACAATATTCTGTGCAGCAGCACGAGCGCGACGAAGGTCATTTTTAGGATGCGGCGCATCTAAAGTATTCTGATCATTTGTATAAGCATGAACAGTTGTCATACTACCAACTTCAATTTTGAATGCGTCATTAAGTGCCTTGGCCATTGGTGCCAGGCAGTTTGTGGTACAAGAAGCACAACTAATAATCGTTTCACTACCATCAAGGATCTCGTGGTTAACGTTGAAAACGATTGTTTTCAGGTCGCCGGTCGCCGGAGCAGAAATCACAACTCTTTTTGCACCAGCCTTCAAATGGGCAGAAGCTTTGTCTTTGTCTGCAAAAAAGCCAGTAGCTTCAATAACTACATCTACGTCGTGTTCACCCCATGGAATCAAAGAAGGGTCTCTTTGCGCATATATATTGATTTGCTCATCATTTACAACGATGGAATTGTCTGTGCTGGTAACTTTACCCTCAAAACGGCCTTGTGCACTGTCATATTTTAGCAAATGTGCTAATGTAGCAGGATTGGTAAGGTCATTGATAGCAACGACATCAATGCCTTCCATATTATAGATTTGGCGGAAAACGAGACGACCTATGCGACCAAAACCATTAATCGCAACTTTTACTGAACTCATATCAATTTTATTTTTGTTTGAATAATGTGATGCGAATTTACATGAATCATACCAGTTATAATAAAGAATTAACATTTTTCTCGTGAATAACTGTTTGTTTGGAAATAATTGTTTTTCAGAAATATTTAAAAATATTTGGTCAAAATTTAAATTATTATACCTTTGCAATCCCAAACGAATAATGGAGCGTTGGTCAAGGGGTTAAGACACCTCCCTTTCACGGAGGAATCACGGGTTCGATTCCCGTACGCTCTACAAAGGAAAGGTTTAAAAGTTGCAACGGCCGCTAATTTATTAATTAGCGGCTTTGCTTTTTTGAACCGAATTACCTTATTAATATAGTAGATATTGGATAATTATTCAAATTTGCATATTATTTTCGTTGATCGTTCGGGATTTAAAAACCAATTCAGATGAATATATTAATATTAGGATCGGGAGGCAGGGAACATGCAATGGCCTGGAAAATCAAACAAAGTAAACATTGTGATAAAGTATTTATTGCTCCCGGGAATGCTGGATCTGCTGAAATTGGGGAAAATGTACCCATCGGTGTGAACGATTTTGACGCAATTAAACAATTTGTCATTGAAAAAAAGGTATCAATGCTGGTCGTCGGACCGGAGGATCCATTGGTCAATGGCGTATATGATTACTTTAAGGGTCAAGGCGAATGGAAAGGAATGGTGATCGGACCTTCGAAATTTGGCGCGCAATTAGAAGGAAGTAAGGCCTTTTCCAAAAAATTTATGCAACGCCACGGTATTCCAACAGCCGGTTATGCAGAATTTGACACCACAAATTATGAGGAAGGGAAAGATTATATCAGTAAACATACATTACCTATTGTATTGAAAGCGGATGGTCTCGCTGCTGGAAAAGGGGTGGTTATTGCTACTAATCATCAGGAGGCATTGCAGGTTTTTGAGGAAATGATTCTTAATAAGCAATTTGGCGAAGCATCAAAAAAGGTAGTTATTGAAGAATTTTTGGATGGAATTGAGGTAAGCGTGTTTGTCCTGACTGATGGGCAAGAGTATAAAATTATTGGGCATGCGAAAGATTACAAAAGAATTGGGGAAGGTGATCAAGGATTAAACACAGGCGGAATGGGTTGTGTTACTCCGGTCCCTTTTGTGGATGAAGTTTATTTGGAAAAAATAGAATCAAAAATTATTGCACCTACCATCGCCGGGTTAGCAAAAGAAAATATCGATTATAAGGGCTTTGTCTTTTTTGGACTAATCAATGTGAAAGGTGAGCCGATGGTCATCGAGTACAATTGCAGAATGGGCGACCCTGAAACGCAAGTGGTTTTGCCAAGTTTGAAAACGGATTTAGTAGATATTTTTCTAGCTGTGCATAATGGTGGTCTTAAAGATATCAAGGTAGAAACAGAAAAGAAAAGCTATGCAACGGTTGTGGCAGTGAGTGGTGGATATCCAGGAAGTTATGAAAAAGGAAAGCCAATCGAATTTCCGCCAAAGGATGGTTCCAAATCAATAATATTCCATGCGGGGACACAGTTGAAAGATGGAAATGTACTGACCAATGGTGGTCGGGTACTTGCAGTGACTTCTTTTGGAGATAGCATTAAAGACGCAGCCGACAAATCCAAAGCGCTTCTTTCTGAAATCAAGTTTGATGGGATTTACTATAGAAAAGATATCGGTTACGAATTCAACTAAACATAGTTCAGAAATATCAGGTAAATAGTTTCTGGATTTCCTGTGCATATTTCTGAAGGACAACCTTCCTTCTAAGACTTAATTTAGGGGTTAATTCTCCCGTTTCGAGGGACCAGGGTCTAGAAAGAAGCATGTGCTTTTTTATTTGTTCCGTAGAACTGAGTGTTGCATTTACTTTTTTGATCAATTGGCTATAATGGTTTTTGACTTGAGGTTGTTTAATGGCCTCTTCAAGGCTTAGAAAAGGAAGTTGCTGGCTGGTCATCCATGATTTTAACGGATCTACAGCCGGTACAATAAGCACCCCAACATATTTTTGTTCCGCACCAACGATCATAGCCTGCTCAATTATATCGAGTTCTTTAAGTTTATTTTCAATCGGCTGAGGGGCTACGTATTTACCACCTGAAGTCTTAAAGAGCTCTTTTTTTCGATCGGTAATCTTTAAAAACCTTCCTTCCAGCAATTCTCCAATATCCCCTGTATGCAACCAGCCATCAATGATCGTCTCCTTTGTTAGCTCGGGTTGTTTATAATATCCATGCATTACAGTTGGTCCTTTTACACAAATCTCGCCATCCGGTTCAATTTTAAGGCTAAGTCCATCTATCACTGGTCCCACAGATCCAATATAATTTTCATTATTGACACTTCGGTTAACGGCAATGACCGGACTATTTTCAGTAGGACCGTAACCTTCGTAAACAGGTATCTGCGCCGCATTGAAAATGCGTAATAATTTTTGTGGACAGGCAGCTCCTCCTGTTATAATATACATGACTTCTCCTCCTAATGCCTCTCGCCATTTAGAGAATACCAACTGATTGGCCAATTTGAGCTGCATTTTATATAACGGACTCCGCCATTTTCGGTTGTCATAATTTTTCCCGAGTTGGATGGACCATAAAAATGCCTGTTTTTTGGCACCGGTTAATGCTTGTCCAGCCTTACTGATCTTTTCAAATACTTTTTCCAGGAGCCTGGGCACGGTCATGAATATGTGAGGTCGGATTTCCTTAATATTCTGCCCGATTGTTTCCATCCCCTCCGCAAAATATATGCTGATACCACTGAACATATAGACATAGCTGATACATTTTTCGAATATATGATTTAGCGGAAGAAAGCTAAGTGCTCTAAGGTCCGGATTGTCCGGGAAGGGAAAGCTTTCTTTGGCTAGCATGGCACAACTCAGGATATTGGCGTGTGAAAGCATAACTCCTTTAGGATGCCCCGTTGTTCCTGAAGTATATATAATAGTAGTTATGTGATCTGAAGAAATTTTCGATTTAATATTTTCAACCTCCTCTAAACATCCTGCATTTGAACTACTGGCAATATCCGCCCAATCCAGTTCGTCTGTTGGATCAAAACTGTAAATAAATTTCACCGAAGGTGCGTTTCGAATGGTTTCTTTGTATTTATTAAGGAGTAACTGGTTCGATATGATGACCATTTTTACTTCCGACTCTCTTAATATAAAGGCCAATTC
>DATJDF010000183.1:0-6485 GCA_035497555.1 Arachidicoccus sp.
ACCTGAATTTTCACCGAACCATTTACCGAAAAGAGAATGCCTCCCTGTCTTTTAGTGATTTTCCCTGTTATAACCATCGACATAGGTTTTGATGTGTATGAAGCGTATAATCTGTGAATGTTTGAAAGGCGGGTGACTGAATATGCAAGTTTGATTTTAGCTTCTATTAATTTTAAGTCTTGTTAAAACTAGGGTCAAGCCTTTTAGCTTGGTGGGCAAAATTATTTTTGCCCACCAAGAGGGCTTACCTTTAGGGTGTAGTAGTTGGCACTTAATGCATGTATTCCGTCAAAGCGTCTGTTGACTATTCAAAAATAATTTAACTAAAAAGTAAATCGATAAAAAGCAGCATAAATGGAAAAAATAACAATCGGGCAGACTGACCTGAAAGTGGGTCGCATTAATCTCGGTGGCAATGTATTTGGATGGACGCTCGATGAGGCGGCCTCTTTTGAAATTCTGGACGCGTTTGTAGGCAGGGGATATAATTTTATTGATACCGCAGATGTCTATTCAGTCTGGGGTGGACCCAATAATAAAGGTGGTGAATCAGAAACGATCATTGGAAAATGGATGAAGGCTAGGGGTAACCGTGATCAGATCATCCTTGCAACCAAAGTGGGCTGGGACTTTAAAGATGGTCGTAAAGGGCTTAAAGCAAGTTATATTCATCAGGCGGCTGCCGATTCGCTCAGGCGGTTACAGACGGATTATATAGATTTGTATTATAATCATATTGACACCGGTGAAGTGCCTCTTGAAGAATCACTTGGCGCGTTCCAGGATCTAGTCAAATCAGGAAAGGTACGGTATATGGCCGCTTCTAATGTACCCGCTGACCGGTTGAAAAGGTCCCTTGAAATGGCGAAGTCGGGTGATTTTCCCCGTTATCACGCCTTACAGCCGCATTATAATCTGGTAGAAAGGAAAAAATATGAATCAAATTACGCTGATCTGGTGAATGAATACGCACTGACAGTCTTTCCTTATTGGTCCCTTGCAGCTGGTTTTCTTACAGGCAAATACCGCTTTGAGG
Source organism: Arachidicoccus sp. (assembly GCA_035497555.1). Taxonomy (GTDB): domain Bacteria; phylum Bacteroidota; class Bacteroidia; order Chitinophagales; family Chitinophagaceae; genus Arachidicoccus. The sequence continues at coordinate 1,037 of DATJDF010000183.1, forward strand.
GCGATCTTGGTAAAAGTACACGGGGCGGGGATGCTAAAAAGTACCTGACACCAGAAGGACTAGGTGTATTGGATGCACTGGATAAAGTAGCGGCTAAACACGGCTCCGCACCTGCCAGCGTCGCCCTGGCCTGGTTGCTCAATCAGCCAGGGATAGGTGCACCCATTGCCAGTGCTACGAAATTAGCACAGCTGGAAACATTATTTGCCGCACCTGAATTGGCCAAAGTATTAGATAAGGAAGATCTTGCGTTACTGGACCAGCGATCTCAATCCTTTGCTTAGATACAGTACCTGTATTGATATCTCAAACAATATAAATAATAAAGCAGGGGCAGAAGTGACACCCTATACTTTTGACCCTGCTTTATTTAATGCTGCACTGATATTAGATAGAGCCGAGTTTAAATATCGGCTATCGCGGTTGGTATTTAAATTCAACTTGGGGTCAGGGTAATTTGCTGAAATCAATTTTAGGAGGCTGTGTCAAGCGTTTTAATGGTTTGAATAATTGCCCGACCTGAGCAGGTTGCTGAGGGTCAAAAAAACCGCAATTTTCCAAAAAGAATCCTTTATTGTCGACACCGCCTCTAAAGTCCAGCCGCTGGCCGGCATTACCTGTGGCATCAGTGGTAAACTTTGCGGATTCAACCGGTGCCCACTGGCCATCAAAACTTCTGAGCCATTGATTGGTATAATATCCACGCCTTGTTATATTGCCCATAGAAGGTTGGAAATTTTCAAGGAAGGAATATAACTGTTCCAGACTGGCTACTGTTTCTGGTCTTTTGAAAGCTGCAATCAGTTTCCAGTCAGGGTCTGTTGTCTTTTTAAAATAGGCAGTAAAAGTTGTTGTCTCAGCGGTACTGTCCGGTGTTGCCTTTAGTAAAAAACTGTAATGAGCGTCAGCTGTCCAATTGTAAGTTAAATAACTCTGACCACCGGACCCTTCACCGCCAAATTCACCGCCATGAACACCGGCGCCTTTTTTGACAAGGTGTATTCTTTTTTCTTCAGGAATTTCCTCGGGATGGTCCGTTGAAAATGGACTCCAGACAGAAAATAAAATTCTGCGTTCTGTCTTGCTGTTGACCTGCATACCAAAATAACCGAAGGAAAAACCGTTTGCTTCAAAATAGGAGCCAACAACATCCTGGCCTTTAGGTACATAAATTTCATTGTAAAAATACTGCACCTTTTTTTTCATCGAAACGGGGATCAGAAAGTTCCAGTGAACAGATGGCCCGCGTCTGCCAAAATGGAAATCCCTGGCGGCTGCGACGTAATTTATATTTACATCTTTTTGATCCGTATCTAAAATTAAAGCACGCAAATTGCCAAAAGTCTTACCGCTTTTTTTAACTCCTTGAATGTCTGCATGGACATAGCCTGGTTTTTGAATGGACAGCATTCCAAGTTGAATTACAATACTGTCCTTATTCCCGGAAGCGGGGATAGTAACAATACGGTTTTTTCCCGACACAGTTATACTGAGTGTACTATTGCCGTCCGGGATGATTTTTAATGCCAGTTGATAATGACCTGCTTTACTGATCCGGAAGTAGACTTTGGTTACCGTTTTTTGGTCGCTCCAATGCATCAGCCCATTGTCCGTTATCCGGGCGCCATTTTCTGTACCCTGATTGATAAAGCCGTTGCCGCCCAAAGGGATTTCGTATTGGGTAACTGTCTGTGATTGGACGCTACGCTGCCCCCGGAGGCTTAACGCACCCATTAAGGACAGGACAAAGAGCATAAAAAAGATATAAAAATGCTTTTTGGTATCATCTGCTGGATGAACCGGTCTATTGAATCTTTTAGAAAAGAAAGAATCTGTCATATTATTGTATTTGGTATGGCTTTATGATATGATAAGATGGAAGATATTAAAAAGCCCCATAGAAGCAGAACTTTTATAAGGCTTTTTGATATTGAACCAATTGTACTTTCGTTTTAAGGGTGACTTTTCACAACTATTGACCCTGTGCAAGACTATAGGCTTTCTGGCCATCTAACTGAAGCAGGGTTTCAACGGAGGTAACCCTGAAATCTGTTGCCAGTTTACCGTAAAGGGCAATGATATCCTGTTGACTCACTGTTTGTCCTTCGGGTGCTTCAAAGCGGATGTTGTATTGGTCTACAAGGTCCGTATAATTGGAACCTGTTGGCCAGACCTGTGTACCCCGGTTACTCACATTCTTAAGTGAGAGGATATCAGAATTGTATTTCTGTGCAATTGCAGCAACTTCATCCGGTTGAATAATGCTATCAATAAAAAAATCTGCACCTGCCAGACTGGTCGTCGCCTGTGGTTTTGATTGCATCATCAGGTGTTGGGCCAAGGGTTTAACTTCAACAGTTTTAGGCGTATCTGCCGGCGCCGATTTGGCACCATGAAGAGGCTTTTTGCCAAAATGTTGAATGATTGTATCTGCGAAATCCGTTGTATTTAAAGCCGGAGTGGATTTGTCGCCAAAATCACCTGTATGGATACCCTGCTCAAGCGTATATAATAATGCGTTTTCAATGGTGGCAGCAGTAGCTGTCAACCCAAGATGCTGCAACATCGCAATACCACTTAAGAGGAGTGCTGTTGGATTGGCAATATTCTTGCCCGCGATATCCGGGGCCGTTCCATGAACTGCTTCAAATATGCAGATATTGTCGCCAATATTTGCGGAAGGGGCAAAGCCCAGTCCACCAACAAGACCCGCGCAAAGGTCGCTGACGATATCGCCCTGGAGGTTCGTTAAAACCAGTACATCAAAAGCTTCAGGCCTGGTCACTAGTTTCATACAAAGATCATCTACAATAATATCATCTGAGGCCAGTTCGGGATAATCCTTTGCGATTTTGTGAAATGTACTCAGGAAAATACCATCGGTGATTTTCATGATATTGGCCTTATGTACGCAAGTGACGCGTTTGGCCTTTTTCTGACTTGCCATTTCAAAGGCATAACGAATTACCTGTTCACAACCAGGACGGGTGATGATTCTTCTGCTGATTGCTACGTCACTCGTTAACTGGTGTTCTATACCGCCATAAGTATCTTCAATATTTTCTCTGACAACAGTCAGGTCAATCGGAATCCCTGCTTTGCTGAAAACGGTATTTACACCATGCAGTGTCTGGAAAGTCCGCTTGTTAGCATAGGTATTCCAGGTTTTTCTTGCCGTTACATTAATACTTTTTACGCCCTTTCCTTTTGGTGTTTCCATTGGACCTTTAAACAGTATACCCAGTTTTTCGATCGTGGTTTTGGCTTCAGGGGTCATCCCGTTACCAATTCCCTTATCAAAAACCCATTTTCCCATTTCCACAAACTGGTAATCCAATGCAGCACCGGCCGCTTTAAAGATGCTGAGAACGCCGTCCATGATTTCTGGCCCGATTCCATCACCTTTCGCAACAGCAATTTTGATCATAGATTATTGATTATAATATTTTCTAATAAGAAGCAGCAAAGTTACTTGATTCGACATGATTTAGGTGTTAAATGCGCAAACGATTCCGTAACGCGGCTTGCCTTTTATCGTTAATATTTAGCTATTTCTTCTCAGATATTATCCTATTTCTGACAATTTCGAGCTTTTACATGCATAAATGCCTTTTTTAAAAGGCCGGATGAACCGTAGCCATTGTCCCTGCTTTTTACCTGAACGATCTGGAAGAATTTAAATACTGGTTGGGGCGTATTTCATAAAGAAGCTTCCATCACCCAGAGAAGAAAACAGGGAGAGAAATTGATGGGGATTTACGATATAGATCAAAAATTTTTCTTTATGGCAAAAATTTATAGATAAATCCGCAATTATGCAATTCGGTTTGATATTTGTAATAATCCATTCACAACATGATTCTTACACCCGATAAGCGGATGGACTGACTATTAGAAAGGACATTTTTCTTACAATGCATCTTCTGATAATGATTACATTTGCGTAATAGAGTTGAGCAAAATACCAACACCCCCATGAGTGAGCAATTAGCATCGTTTTTGGCTAAAACAGCTGTAAAGGCTGGCGACATGCATCATCGCCAAACGATAAATTTTAATATATCAAAATATAATGCCAGCGTTCCAAAAGGCAAAATGCAGTTTTCTGCTGTGGAGGACGCACGTGAACTGGCCAAAAATGCAAAATGGCAGGCAATAGAACACCTGGATCATTCACTGCTTAATTTTGAAAAAGAAATAACCGCCCGTGGCGCCAGAGTGATATGGGCCGAAGACGCCGCGCAGGCCCTGGCAGCTATTGGAGAAATCTGCAAAGAAAAAAATTGTAAAACGGTCGTCAAGAGCAAGAGCATGGTGACCGAAGAAATACACCTGAATGCATTTCTGGAGGAGAATGGTATCGAAAGCGTGGAAACTGATCTGGGTGAATATATTCAGCAACTGGATCATGAACCGCCTTACCATATTGTTACCCCGGCTATGCATAAAAGTAAAGAGCAGATTGCAACCCTGTTTACGGATAAGCTGGGCGCGGATCCTGGAATGCCTCCAGAGCAATTGACATTATTTGCGCGAAAAAAATTAAGGCCCAAATTTACGGAAGCCGAGATAGGAATTACCGGAGCTAATTTCCTGATTGCCGATATTGGTGGCATCGCTGTTACTGAAAATGAGGGAAACGCCCGGTTAACCACGGCATTCCCCAAAACGCATATTGCCATTGTCGGTATTGAAAAAGTGATTCCTACCTTACAGGACCTGTCTCTTTTCTGGCCACTTTTGTCCACTTTTGGTACAGGCCAGAAAGTGACTTCCTATAATACAGTCATAATGGGACCCAGGCAAAAAGGTGAGACAGACGGCCCTGATGAGATGTATGTGATCCTGCTAGACAATGGACGAACCAATTTATTAAAGAAGCCCGAGGCCAGGGAAGCACTGTATTGCATACGTTGCGGTGCCTGCCTGAATGCATGCCCTGTCTATAAAAATATCGGCGGTCACGCGTATGAAACGACTTATAGTGGCCCCATAGGTTCAGTCATTACTCCCCACTTACGTGGCGTAAAGGAATACAAGCATTTAAGTTATGCCTCTTCACTTTGTGGCAACTGTACAGCTGTTTGCCCCGTTCGCATTAACCTGCACGAACTGTTGCTGGTTAATCGGCATGAATCTGTCGTGGAAGGGGATGCGCCTGCCACTGAGCGTATTGCCTGGAAAGTCTGGAAGACAGTCAGCCTTCACCGCAAATTGATGAATATGGGCAATGGTTCACTCAAAAACAAATTGGTTAATAAGGTATTTACCGCGTGGACGGACTATCGGGGTGATCTGGATTTTAGTAAAAAAACATTTAACGAACTTTGGAAAGAAAGGCAAAAGAAACCTTAGTTCTTGTTGATTTTCAATAGATTAGCATCGGCGTCCTAAAATTTAAGGTGAATATATTACTCTGATGCAGTTGATTTTACAAATTTTCTTATAT
>DATJDF010000184.1:0-6771 GCA_035497555.1 Arachidicoccus sp.
CGGCGGCATATTATTTATTATAAACCTGCAGCAGCATTATTCTACTGTTACTGATTTGGCAAGATTACGTGGCATATCCACGTTACAGCCTCTGGCAATTCCAATATGGTAGGATAACAACTGTAGTGGGATTACATTCAGAATTGGGGCGATGATTTCATCAGCTTCCGGTATGGTGATCACGCTATCTGCAATAGCAGGTGTAATAAGATCCCCTTCATTAATCACGGCAATAACACGTCCTTTTCTTGCCTTGATTTCTTGCATATTACTGACAATCTTCTCATGGTAGATGTCCTTGGTCGCTATAAATATTACCGGGAGTTTGTCATCCACAAGCGCTATCGGGCCATGTTTCATTTCTGCAGCTGGATAACCTTCAGCATGGATATAGGAAATTTCTTTCAGTTTTAATGCACCTTCCAGTGCAATCGGGAAATTATAGCCCCGGCCTAGAAATAAAGCATCTGACACATCTTTCAGATCTTCTGCAATGGCTTTAATGGCTTCATTTTGTTGCAATATCTTTTCTACTTTTTCCGGTACCAATGCAAGTTCCGCCACCAAATGCTGGAATCGCTGCTCGGTGATCGTTTGTTTATGTTGCGCAATTTTGAAAGCCACCAGCATTAAGGCAGCTAATTGACCCGTAAAGGCCTTCGTACTGGCTACACCGATTTCCGGACCGGAATGGGTATAAGCACCTGTCTGGGAAATCCGGGCGATAGACGAACCCACTACATTTACGATGCCCATAATAATAGCGCCCTGTTCTTTTGCCTTCTCAATCGCAACTATCGTATCTGCAGTCTCACCACTCTGGGAGATGGCAATGATCATGTCACCTTTCTGTATGATGGGGTTACGATAGCGGAACTCAGAAGCGTACTCTACTTCAACAGGTATCCGGCAGGTTTCCTCAATAATATATTCTGCAACCAGGCCGGCGTGCCAGCTGGTGCCGCAGGCAATGATAATAATCCGGTTTGCTTTTGAGATTTCATCTAAGTAATTTTCGATGCCGCTTACATGGATTGTGCCTTTTTCAGCATTTAGACGGCCTCTGAGGCAATCTAAAATAGTTTTGGGCTGTTCAAAAATTTCCTTCAGCATAAAATGATCATAACCGCCTTTTTCAATTGTATCTAATTCAAGATCGAGTTTTGTAATAAAGGGAGTTTGCTTTTCGTTGCCGAGATTCTTTAAAATCAATTCGTCGGGTTTGACGATTGCGATTTCATAATCATTTACGTAAACGACTTCTTTTGTGTATTCAATAATAGGAGTAGCATCGGAGGCCAGGAAATGTTCATTTTTGCCAATACCAATAACAAGGGGACTGCCTTTACGTGCAGCAATAATTGTATCGGGGTTGTTGTTTTCTATCAGTAATATACAATAAGCGCCAACCACTCTTTTTAGGGCAATACGCAGGGCTTCCTCGAGATTGCCACCATTATTTTTATAAATATCTTCAATAAAATTCAACAGCACTTCGGTATCAGTATCACTGTGAAAATGATAGCCTTTTTTGACAAGGTCCGCTTTCAGAGATGCATAGTTCTCAATAATACCGTTATGAATCATTGCTAGCTGGCCACTTTCTGAAAGATGCGGATGGGCATTCGCGTCATTGGGTTCACCATGTGTGGCCCAGCGTGTGTGACCAATGGCGGTATTTCCTTCCAGGCTTTTCCCAATCGTATAGTTCTCCAGATCTGCGACTTTGCCCTGTTTCTTGTATAATTTAATACCACCATTCAGCAAGGCAATACCAGCACTGTCATAGCCACGGTATTCCAGGCGCTTCAATCCTTTAATCACTACCGGGTATGCCTGCCTGGGCCCTACGTAACCAACAATTCCGCACATAAATATATTTTTTTTAGTTGTTTAATGATTGAAATGCAAAAGTAAATTAAATCAATCGTTTGCGTTAGAATTTTTCTATTAAGTCTCAACGAATTTTAATTGTAAATGTTTAAACATATAAGTCACCTTCCAAGTAGGACATACCTATTTGTTTTAAAGCGTTCAATTAAATCACTTTAGGGAAAAATCCGGCGCACCCATTGAAATCAACTCAGTTTAGCAAAAAACAAGCGGAAGGCGCCTCAGGGTTGTTAAAAATCTGTTTAAGTTGTTCTGGTCTGGTCACTTTATCAAGTACAATAATTGAATGGTTATCAGATTTGTACATCGGCCAATTAACATTATTTACGGTGCCTGGATCTCCGTTACGAATAAAATTTACCCAATACTTATGCAATTCAGGGCCGAACTTTTTTTCCAACGTAGTATAATTTTCCTGTTCGGGTAAATACCACACGAACTTCAGTTCGCCCCCATGCGTTGCAGGCTCGCGCTCTTCCGTGAAGGCAAAACGGTACACAAAGGTGGACCTATTGTTTTTAGCCAGCCGGTCAGCTAACCGGTAGGTATGCATTTTATACATATATTCTGAAAGGATGTCCATCGCTGCAGTAGTGTCATTTTGAGTTTTTTTCAATCTTTGCTGATATGACTGAAGGACATGAGGATAATTTATACCAAACCAGTCCCGAATTACCGTCGTATCAGGATGATAAAGCCTTGTATCTATATCCATAAATCCACGGCTTTCAGCCTGATTGGCACCCAATAAATAATGGACCTTATCCTTTCCTTGCTGGTCAATATAGCTATAGGGGCTATCCTGTAATACGATGCCGTCCATTACAGGTCCAAAATAATTGGTACCCTGGGCACCAACCAGTACTGCCGCCTGCGCCTTTATAAGTTGCGCTGTCGGTAGCTTCAATAGATCTTTCGGTTCCTTTACTTTTAATTTATCCATTAATCGCGTACGGATACCTATGGCGGTAGTGGTGTCCCGGATACATTGGAATCCGCCGCTTTCCAAAATCACACCCGAAAAAAGACCTTCCGCTAAGGGTGTAGCAATTAAAGCACTGGATAGTTTTGCGCCAGCTGATTCACCCATCACCGTTACGCGGTCAGGATCACCCCCTAAAGCTTTAATATTCTCTTTTACCCATTTAAGCGATTGAATTAAATCAAGTAAACCGTTATTGCCCGAAGTTCTGTAGGGTACACCCAAATCCCCAAGATAGAGAAAGCCGAATACACCTAAACGGTAATTAATGGTAACAGTAACAATGCTGTCCCGGTCCGCAAAAGCGTGGCCGTTTTCGCCCATGCCGCTACCAGCGACCATGGATCCGCCATGCACCCAGATCAGTATAGGCATTTTTGCCTTCGGTGAAATGCTCGGTGTATAAACGTTTAAAAAAAGACCATCTTCGCTGCCATTTACCGGTTTTTCATTGTTGCCGTATTGTGCTGAAGGCGAACCGAATGTGACGCATTCCAGCGTGTCTTTCCAATGGGTATGTGGTACCGGCGGCAAGAATCTTCTCGCACCAGTAGGTGGTGCTGCATAAGGAATACCTTTAAACACGAAACAATTATTCTCCTGAACGCCCCGAATATACCCTGCGGCCGTTTTGACAATGGGTTTGTTAGCAGACTGAGCATAAATAGGTTGTTGCAGAGTGCAAAGTGAGATGCAGTTAATTATTCCAAAAAAGAGTGCTTTATTGCGTATTGACATGAGCCCGTTTTTAATAAATTTGGATATGCGGAAAAGGTAAACCAAATGCGACGGAAGCCTTAAAGATAAGATAATCGACCGCATTTTCAGTAAATAGGTGTTTATTTGTAGAGAGTTTGTTGAACTGAACCTTAACGCATTATGGACAAATCACCTCGGGGTTTTTATGAAGAAAACCTGCATAAGCTAGTTATTATAATCAAAGAGCTTCGCGCAAAATCGCGTGCAACCGCGCTCTTGCGGTTATTATGCGGAATCTTGATAGTTGCCTGCCTTGTCTATTTGCTTAAAACAGGTGATTCATTTTGGGGAGCTGGTCTGGGGCTGGGGGTTGTGCTATTCGTCTTGTTGGTTCGTCGAAGCAGTGTGCTGAATAAACAAACAGCTTTCCAAGAAGCATTACACCGAATAAACACGAATGAAATTCAGGGTTTGGAAGGCGTCTATGACAGTTTTGACGGTGGTGATGATTTAATGGATAGTACGCATCCCTATGCATATGACCTGGACCTATTTGGGGATCAATCCTTGTTTCAGCGCGTCAACCGGACCATTACCCTGCTTGGGCGTCAGTTTTTATCCGGTATTTTGGCAACGCCGGAACTTGAGATTGAAACGATACTGTCAAGGCAGCAAGCCGCGCTCGAGTTACAAACGGTGCCTAACTGGCGCCAGGAATTCCTGGCCACCGGCATGCAGGACAAGGAGCAGCCTGGAGACCAGGCGGCTATTGAGGATTGGTTAATCCTGCCGCCTGTATTGAGTAAGAGCCGTTACTGGCCATTTGTTTTATGGATTCTTCCTGCGTTGACAGTCACCCTATGGATTATTTATCTTTTCCTGCCTCTGCAGCTGCCGGCAGCCTTTCCAATAATATTTTCTCTGATTCAATTGGGGATTACCGCTAATAGGGCCGGTTTTATCAATGAACGTCACCACCGAATTAGTAAAAGAAGTGACACACTGAAAAAATATTATTCTTTGGTGTCTTTGATTAAGCAGTCATCATTTTCATCCTCAAAGCTGAAACAGTTACAACAGAAGCTGGATGATTCGCGCTATCCAGCATCTTCTTTTCAGCATTTGATCAGTCTATTGAACGCATTAGATAACCGGTTAAATCTTCTGATGGCACTTATCTTAAATGGCCTTTTGTTGTGGGATCTTAACTGCCTGATACGGATTGAAAAATGGAATGTACAATTTAAGGAACTATTTCCAGCGTGGATGGAGGTGATCGGTGAAGCGGACGCTTTAATCAGCCTGGCGGGTTACAACTTCAATCATCCGGAGTTTGTGGTTCCGGAGATCCTAGACGAAAAGCTGCGTGGGGGATTTTACATGGAAATGCAGGCAGCAGGACATCCTTTGCTCTATCCTGGTCCTTGTATTGAAAATGATTTGTTGCAGTCAGGCACGCTGAATTTATTTTTAATAACAGGAGCTAATATGGCAGGAAAGAGTACGTTTCTCAGAACTGTAGGGTTGAATATGATCCTGGCGATGGCAGGGACTTCGGTTTACGCCAAGGGGTTTTCGCTGACACCGGTACAGCTCTTTACCAGTATGCGTACACATGATTCTCTACAAAAGCATACTTCCTTCTTCTACGCAGAATTAAAACGGTTACAGTGGATCATGGAAAAAATTAAGGCGAAAGCACCGGTTTATATTTTCCTGGATGAAATTCTAAAAGGAACCAATTCCAGAGACCAGCACCTGGGATCTACCGAATTAATTAAAAATATTATTCACCATGATGGGCGTGGCTTGATTGCCACCCATGATATTGAACTAACTAATCTGGCAGCGCAGTTTCCGGGCCGGATTAAGAACATAGCTTTTGAAATTGAAATGGAGGGTGATCTGATGCGCTTTAGTTATCAATACAAAGAAGGCGTCTGCCAGAATATGAACGCATCTATCCTCATGAAACAAATGGGTATTACATAAAGAGACACCTGATTGTATTTTTTTAATTTCATCTATGAAGGTTTTTGAAAATTGAGTTTTGACGAATATCAAGCATGAATTGACGATTGAATGCCGATTCATCATCGGTATAATGATTAAAAAAAATAAAATGAATAAATTAAACACAACCATTCTGCTGGTTTTTTTATCTTTATTTACGACAGTTTTTGCACAGCAGGGACGTTTTGTTGGCCATTGGGAAGGAAAACTGGATGCGGGCATACAAAAACTAACGCTTATATTTCATGTCAGGGAGAATGGCGGCGTACTGACAGCCACCATGGACAGCCCGGATCAAAAAGCCACCGGTATCCCTTGTCAAAAGATAATCATCAATGGGGACAGCGTCACTATTGATATGGCAAATCTAGGCATACAGTTCAAGGGGGTATTGGAGGATAGTTTACGTTTAGATGGTCATTTTTTCCAAGGAGGGATGGACTTCCCATTGTTACTTACCAAAACTGAGCATCCAACAAATACTTCTAAAGTTGAAACGGTTGTTCCCCATCCGCAAACACCTAAGCCTCCTTTTGGTTATTACAGCAAGGAGGTGGTTTATAAGGCAACGTTGCCTTCTGGCTTGGCAATTCAATATGGTGCCACCATTACGATGCCAGACTCAGCTGGACATTTTCCAGCGGTGCTATTGATTACCGGGTCGGGGCCGCAGAACCGGGACGGGGAGATTTTTGGACACAAACCCTTTGCTGTGATAGCAGACTACCTGACAAAACAAGGTTATTTAGTGATGCGTGTAGATGACCGTGGTAAAGGTAAAACCACGGGGATCTTTAAAAACGCTACAACGGCAGACTTTGCACAGGACGTTAGAAACAGCCTGCATTACATGAGGGGATTACCTCAGGTTGATCAAAAAAAAGTAGGGCTCTTGGGTCATAGTGAAGGCGGGATCATCGCGCCGATGGTCGCGGCTGAAGACCATGGTATTGACTTTATCATTTTGATGGCCGGTCCGGGGATAAAAATAGGTAAACTGATGACCTTACAAAATGCTGCAGTGAATAAAACAGTACCGGGAGATGATTCCACCCGGTTCTACGACAGCATAAAATATGCTGCAATTATAGATGCTGCGCTGAATTACAAAGACACCGCAGTTGTACGTCATCATATAGACCTTGCTGTTCGAAAATGGATAAATAGCTTTCCGGCGACATCGC
>DATJDF010000185.1:0-2461 GCA_035497555.1 Arachidicoccus sp.
AGCATAAGGTTGGATTTCCCTGATCACCCCGACTGAAGTTTGTAAAAGGAGATTTCCTTTTTCTATTTTTATCCCATCCAGGCCCTCAAAAGCAAGCTGAATATGCGCAGGGTCGCCGCCCGGCTTCACTATAAAATCATATTTAGCGTGACCTTTATCCGAACTGAAATGAACATCAATATGGGGATATACGTCCTGGTAATCCACATTCCCGTAAACATTTACATTGCTTTTCCAACGCTGAGGATTATTGCCCAGGTAAAAGTTCAGATAATAGCTTTGTTGCTTTGCGGGAATCGTTTTTGGTTGTGGGTTGGCGCCCAGCCACTTCATTTTATAAGTATGATATTTCAAAACAACCGGTTGGTCCACAGGACCCGGGTTTTCTTTAAAAGCCTCCATTTTTGGAATATTATCTCCATCACCTACCACATATGTCACTCCTGAATTCTCCAGGTAAATATCCGCGAAAGAAGCCACGCCCTTATAAAGAAAGGATTGTTCCCATTGGCCTTCATTGGGAACAAAAAGCAAGGGTGCATCCTGTGCCGAAGCCGGAGGGATATTCAGGAACAGGAAACAGGAAATAAAAAAATAAAGACGCTTCATCCGCAAGGGTTAAAAATCAGTGTATAAAAGTAGCTAATTTATAAGACAGGAAAAAATGTATTAAAGTTTGATAAAATCGCAGGCCCTGCTGCCCTCTGGGAGATACCCAATGCTTGTTCTAAGCCTTCCAATACACTTCCTCAAAGTCCAATCACCATTTCACAGCCCTGGTGCCTGAGCTACCATTCTTTTCTCATAGGCGTTTTTCCCCTGAGTTCCCGAATCCCCTGCCCCAATAAATAACATCCAAAAACCAAAAATAACTTCTTCCCTGAGATGCTAAACATCCTTTGACCCATCGTCACCTTTTCGATTCTTAAACCAGGTACGAAATGGAGACCGCTCCCGGATACAAAGGACTACCCTGCCATTGGGAGATGTCTCCACACCCTTCTTAAGCCGTCATTTCGAAGAGCGGGCGGTTTTTTTCTATCACATCCTTAAGGATACGATTGTCCAGGCTCAACTCTGCATACATTTGCTTTAGCATAGCATCCAAAGGTAAAATGTATTTTGACTGATCTCTAGTTCACGGCATATATCGGCCGTCTTCTTGCCAGCTGCATGTTCCTTTAATACAGCACTGATCTGGCTCTCTGTAAAATTTGACTTTTTCATATTGACAGTTTAGATTTATAATTTTTTAAACTGTCGGACTTTTTAGAGGGACTTACACTGCAATTGGGTATTTTTTTAAACTTTAATTTTTTTTCAGTAATGATCGTATCTTCATTATTTATTAATAATGCCAATGCAAAAATACACGTAACTACGACAGTCAAAGTAGTGAGATCTTCCAATTTCTGTTGGTCTTCTGGTACAGGTTGTACGATAACGATAACTATTACAAATGCAACCAACAACGAAATGTCCGCTACATTTGATCAATTTGGCTCAGAAGCAAATGGAGAAACTTTAGATGGCTTTACTTTTCAGGCAAAAGACGATAATGGTGTAGATAGAACATATACGGTTCCTACACAGATATTGCATTGAGATAGCGCCGCTCGTTCGTTTATTATTAATTATATTGAAAGCTAATTTTTAATAAACGAATAAAAAGCGACCCCCGTTTGCTGGCAGGCATGAACTAAGTCTCCACAAATGGGGGTATTTTATGTATTATTTTTTATCTAATACTTAAAGATTATTTTTGAAGGTCCTTTATTTGTAATTATGAAGATATATTTAAATATAATTTTTTGTGTACTCATTTGTAATATAAGCCTTGCTCAAGGTCTAAACAATAACCATGATTATGACAAAAGAGATATCGCAAAATTATTTGAGCTAGAAAACGTTGAAGTATATAAATTTAATATGCCCGAAAGCTTGGTAAGTACTAGTTATAATATCATTTTATATGATTATGAATCGGGCAAATTAAAGGATAGCTTCAATATGGCTTATGAAATGAAGGAGGAAATAAAAAAGTATGGATATGAGGGCCTATTGCCTGAAACTGAAAAGGGAGCGGACAATTTATTGAGAATATATTTGAAGAGGGAGGAGCGCACACTTATTTTTAATATAAGTTTAAATGGCAATTCGATCGTCCAAAAATATTCTTTTCATAATATTGATAATACTGGGTCAAGAGCCTTTACGACTGACACCGCGAATACCGGAAACAGAAGGAGACTTTTAGCTGCATACGGAACCAGGGGGGAAAGAATTGCATTGTGCACAAGAAGACACCGATGAACATCTTAAACAGAGGATGGATAAGGTAATCATCTTTTACATAGAACCTTATAAAAAATGACAACAACGAACAATCTCCCATAAATGACTTCCAAAAACCGAAAATCACTTCTTCCCTAAGATACTAAACATCCTTTGACCCATCGTC
>DATJDF010000186.1:0-2102 GCA_035497555.1 Arachidicoccus sp.
CCTGCGTTTTAAAAACATTGAACTGGGTTATAATTTACCAGAAAATGCCGTCAAGAAAATCGGGATTCAAAATTTAAGGGTATCAGTAAGTGGGAGTAATCTGTTTATCATCTATGATCATATGAAAGATTTAGGATTCGATCCTGAAACCACAGATTACTGGTATTATCCGCCACAACGTGTCATTAATTTCGGAATTGACCTAACCTTTTAAATTTAAGAAAATGAAATTTGTCAAATATATATTTATAATTGTTGTTGCATTTTCCTCCTGCAACAAACTGGATCTAACTCCATTAGATAAAATATCTGAAACAGATACCTGGAAAGACCCGGCCCTGGTCCAGCTTTATGTCAACACATGCTACAATTCTATGCAGCACGGCTTCCAGCAGGACCTGCTGGCGGCGGCCTGTGATGACGCGTTTAATATACACGATCCCGGTAATTTCGCACTTATTCAAAAGGGTGAGTTAACGGCCGACAACGTAACAAATATCTCCAGCAAAATCGATTATTTTAATTTTGCTTACGACTACATACGCACGATTAATATTTTCTTTACCAAGATCGACGCTGTTCCAGGCGAGCAATCCTTCAAAAATAGCACGATCGGGGAAATGAAGTTTATCCGGGCATATATTTATGCAAATCTGATCTGGCGTTACGGCGGTGTGCCCCTCATTACGAAGGTATTTGGACTACATGATGATTTTACAGTTACCAAAGCATCTTATGATGACGTCGTCAAGTTTATTGTCACTGAATTAGACGATGCAGCAAAGCTGCTGCCCCCGGATCAACCTAGTAATCAAAAGGGCAGGGCCTCCGCAAATGCCTGTCTCGCCTTAAAATCAAGGGTTTTACTATATGCCGCCAGTGCACTGAATAATCCCAGTCATGACAACGCCAAGTGGCAGGCAGCAGCAGACGCTGCAGCCGCACTGCTTAATGCGGGTTATGGACTGAATCCGGATTATCAGCAAACCTTCCTGGAAGATAATAAAGAAGTAATATTTGCCCGGTACTTTACACAGGCCAATAGTACCGATTTCAATCTCTGGCAGGGACGCAACGGCTCTAATGGCTGGATGAGTCAGAATCCTACCCAAAACATCGTCAACGCCTATGAAATGGCGGCAACGGGTAAACAGCCCTATATTGTGAATCCTGACGGCTCATTAGTATTAAATCCCGGTTCAGGTTATGATCCCCAGCATCCTTACGTAGGAAGGGATCCGCGGTTTGACGCCTCTATTATTCATGACGGATCCGTCTGGGCGGGAAGGGCAACAGAAACCTTTCATGGCGGAATGGATTCTCCGGAGAGTTCATCGGGCTATAATGCATCGCTTACCTCCTATGGATACAAAAAATTCCTGGCCGAAGACTTACCCCCTTCTGGTTCTACGATAAAACCCACGAACCCATGGATCTTTTTCAGGTACGCGGAAATACTGCTGAATTATGCAGAGGCAGAATTTGAATTAGGCAAAGAAGCTACTGCGCGCCAGTACCTGAATATGGTGCGCTCCAGACCCAGTGTGCATATGCCGGATGTAACAGAAACTGGCGAAGCACTCAGGGGACGCATCCAAAATGAAAGAAGAGTGGAACTGGCTTTTGAAGAACAACGCTTTTTTGATGTGCGCAGGTGGAAAATAGCAAAGGTTGTCTTAAATCAGCCCTTGCTTCGTATGGATATCGTGAAAGCGTCAAACGGTACCAAAACTTATACCATCAAGAAATTAAACGACAGCAAATTTTTGGACAAGCATTACCTGATTCCTTTTCCACGTGCTGAAGTGGATAAAAGTTTAGGTTCATTGACACAAAATACAGGCTACTGATCTAAAAGCGCAGCATTGTATTAATTGTTGGGGTCAGGTACTGCTACGGCCCTAAAAATGCTTCGACTGGTTATTATTTGGATCGCCCGGTATGCCGCTTCCTAGCGGCATACCGGGTCATCCTTTTCCAATGCTGGTTATTTTGAATGGTAATGGTGAGGTAATGGCATAAAAAATGACAGTTAAAAGCAGATGCGGGCAGAGAGAGAGTGTGTGTGTGTGATCGGTACGTATCAATGCGCGTCTATTTCT
>DATJDF010000187.1:0-3291 GCA_035497555.1 Arachidicoccus sp.
TCTATCCACTGTTCACTATTTATTCGGTGGATTAATTGATAAAGTGCCAGCCAGCTGGCAGTTAACCTGTGAATGGGTGGGCGTCGCTCTAATTCAGTTCAGCCTGCTGTATTTTTTATACAGAAAAAGAATCTTCTGGAAAATATAAGATACTGCCGTGCCTGATGAGGCAGTATTCCATCAAAAATTAAATGCGCATTCAGTCACCTTAAAATTAACGCCTAAATCCATTTATCCAATGACGAAAAATCAAACCGTTTCCGCCGGATCCCTTAGCAAAAAGGATACAATTATCCCCATACTGATTATAGGCGCACTCTTTTTTATATTCGGGTTCATTTCCTGGATCAATTCTATTTTAATTCCGTTTTTCAAAATAGCCTGTGAGCTGACTAATTTTGAATCCTATCTGGTCACCTTTGCCTTTTACATTAGTTATCTTGTTTTTTCCATTCCATCTTCCTATTTGCTCAAGCGTATCGGGTTTAGAAAGGGGATGATGATCGGATTTTGGATCATGGCAGCAGGCGCTTTTATTTTTATCCCGGCAGCCATGACCCGGATGTACCAGTTTTTTCTCGTGGGGCTGTTTTCCATAGGAGCAGGGACAGCATTATTACAGACGGCGGCCAATCCTTATATTACCATATTAGGCCCGCAGGAGCGTGCCGCACAACGTATAAGCATTATGGGCATCTTCAATAAAGTGGCGGGTCTGCTCGCACCCTTAATTTTCGCCGCTGTCATCTTACAATCAACGGATGAGGCCTTATTCAAAGCCATTCCTTTGATGAGTGCAGATGCCAGAGAAATAGCACTGGATACCCTCATCCGCCGCGTTATTCTGCCCTATGCCTTTGTTGGGGTAGCGCTTTTGGGATTGGGTCTTTTGATTCGCTATTCTTCTTTACCAGAAATTGATACCGAACATGAAGATGAAGTGCTCACCGCTAGTAACGCGGGGAAATCCGTCATCTTTCAGTTTCCGCACCTTATATTAGGAGCAGTTGCAATATTTCTGCATTTAGGTACACAGGTTATCTCGATAGATACTATTATCAGTTATGCGGGTGCCATGGATATTGGATTATTGGAAGCCAAGGTCTTCCCATCCTACACCTTATTTATGATGATCATCGGTTATATTCTGGGCATCATACTGATCCCTAAATACATCAGTCAGGTGCGGGTATTCCAGATTTGCTGCTTTGTGGGTCTGTTATTCTCCTTTGGTATTATTTACGGAGCGCCGACTGTGCAATTTCTGGACCATACCGCGCCTGTATCTATTTGGTTTGTGGTCTTGCTAGGTCTCCCCAATTCACTGGTATGGGCGGGGATATGGCCACTGGCCATGGATGGCCTGGGCAGATTTACAAAAATCGGGGCATCAATTCTTGTCATGGGACTTGCAGGCAATGCGATCATGCCGCTACTTTACGGCTATTTTGCAGATCATTATGATCCCCGAATCGCCTATTGGGTACTGGTGCCTTGTTATCTGTACCTGGGATATTATGCCATCTGGGGACACCGGATCCGCCGCTGGCACTTGCCCACTAAAAGCAAATCCCGGAACTAACGATTTAAATACCCCGGACAAAACACATCGCTCAAAATCAGTGAATTGACGCTTAGTGAGATAGACCTGACAGGCCATTTAACCTGAAGATACCTGGCAATAGATGCGGTATATTCTTTTCTTTTCCTTATAATTGTGGTGATCTGTCTTTAATATTGAAGGATGCAGAAAGAAACGCGGTAGGAGGTAATTGTATGTGGACAGATACAGAAATATTTATAAGTATTTTGAAGGTCCAAACGCAAAAGCCTGACATCACCATGAAGCGGTCGCATCAGATTACGATAAAAGATATAGCCCGTGAACTCAAGATTTCTGTCGCTACTGTCTCCAGAGCACTTAGAAATACTTACGACGTCAGTAAAGCCACTCGTAGGAAGGTGCTGCTTAAAGCCAAAGAGCTGAATTACCGCGCCAACTTCAATGCAACTGGGCTGGCTAGTAATAAATCGCACAATATCGCGGTCATTTTACCAACGATTACTAATTATTATTTCTCTACTGTTATTACCGGGATCCAGAAAGTCGCTTACGAACATAACTATAATATTATATTCTATATAACAGGGGAGTCCCAGGAAAGGGAGCTTTCCATTATTAAAGAACTTTCGCTTAGCTCTATTGATGGATTATTGGTCAGTGTTACGGGTGATTCCAAAAATGTCAGGCATTTTAAGCGCATCCTCGAAAATGATATCCCGATTGTTTTTTTTGACCGTGCAGCAGAGATCAAAGGAACTTCCAAAGTCATCCAGGATGACTATGAAGGTGCATTCTCGGCCGTTGAACATCTGATTGAAAATGATTATCACGCTATTGCACTGATTGGTGGTCCGCCGGAACTTTCTTTTTCGAAAGAACGAAAAAGGGGCTACCTAGCGGCATTACGGAAATATAACTTGCCTACGCATCCACAGTGGATGATCCACTCGGCCTTTAATCAGCATAGTGGCTATTTGGATACGCAACAACTTCTAACGGTGTCACCTTCTATTGACGCGATCTTTGCGGTCAATGACCGTAAGGCGGTGGGCGCGATTCTGGCTTTGAAGGAAGCGGGCCGCTCTGTTGGCAAAGAAGTCGGCGTAATCGGCTTTACAAATGATCCGATATCTACCATTATTTCCCCGTCCCTAAGCACCATGGAGGAACCTGCGCTGGAAATTGGGATGCGCAGTTGTGCCTTGCTATTAAAGCATATTTCAAAGAAAAACATAATACCCGAAGAGGTCATTTTGCAAGGAAAACTTTATATCCGGGAGTCCACTAATAGGCATACGAATTATTAAAATCCAATCCATTCAGCTAGTGGCTTTTGGTATTCACCACAACATTGATTTTTAGGCAAAAAGCAGTATTAACGAGACATTAAGTTAACAAGAAATACAATGAAAAATCACTTTTTCGTGAGCAAATAATGACACTTATACATTTAGTCAATAATTATTCAAAGAAGGAAGGCGTCCTGTCTCATTCTTGTGACAACATGTATTTCCATTTCCAAAAAAGAAACAATAAACGTCTTCTTCATAAAATCCACATCTGATGCCAGGACTTTGTATTATGTAAAATCCGGTCTTTATTGCATTTATGATGTAAATATAACCATTGTTTAATAACAATTTGTTTTTAATGCAGATCGGCCAATTTGATCCATACAGTATGCAAGCAAGTAAACCATTATACTACCAGTTATAAACTAGTTTTGG
>DATJDF010000188.1:0-3645 GCA_035497555.1 Arachidicoccus sp.
TCTATTGCTGAATAGTGTCGAATGGCTACAGATTAGTCAACCGGATTATCAGCGTATTTCGCTTAAGGTGCTCAAAAAGTAATTACACAAAGCAGTCTTAGAAGCTGAGGATTCGGTTATTATTAAACCTCCTAAATAAAATGACTATTGTTCTCAGGAATTATAAATCATTTCCCCAATATAAATACCCGGTGGCCACCACCGGGTATTTATATTTACAAAGGAGGATAAAATTCGTATCAATAAGCATCCTTAACTGTAAAAGCATAAGTAGCTGCGGCATCAGGGATGCCGCCCCCTACTTCAACACCCTTTAATAAATTCACTGGATTTTCAATTGTAATATGATACTTGCTATTTGCATCTATTGTTACTTCGGCCGATCCGCCAGCGGCTTTACTTGTGTTGTAAGTAGTGGCACCCGTATTTACAGCAGTCGCGATTGTACATCTGACTTCCATAAGCATGCTACCTTTATTGGAGGCCAGATCAATTCCATCCGTTAAAGTGTATTTGCCAGCTCCAAGATGATTTGGGAAAACGAAGCTGATCGCACTACCGGAATAAGCACCATAATTACCCCCGTTACCCGCCGTGGAGACCGTTACCGCCACAAAATCTCCGTGGTCATTTTGACCCGAATTGTCATCTTGACTGGAACCACCTCTTGTGTAAGTATATTGCCCAAGTTTCCAGCTACTGTCATTACTGGTCTCGGGTGTTGAGCTGTCCTTCTTGCTACAAGAGGAAAATAGGACCAGCAAAGAAATCAGAAATAAGGAAAATTGTGTAAAAGTTTTGTTCATGATAATTATATATTTTCTGGATGGCATCAACAATTATACCAAAGGATGGATAAGATAAACATAATCAGATGTTTACAAACATAGCCGGCGAAGCCATATCTGATTATTTTTATTGAATTTCGGCAATTATAATATTTTTGCCAAAACCTCTAAACGGCCCCAGGTCGCTCTATTAAATCAAAAAGACCCCGACGATTTGACAGGATCCTTTTGTAATTTTTATCCTTTAGTTACTATTGTTTATAATCACACCTATTTTGCTATTTTTATGAATTTCATCATGACGCCACCAACACCGGTTTTATTGACATACAGGATGCCATCGGATCTATTAACCCTCGAAGCCTCATGAACCGTTTTACCGTTCTTAAATAAATTTATTGAAGCCCTTTCAAAAGTGGCATTGTCTGATGTCAGCATTTTTGGACGGTTATCCGCTCCGTTACCATAGCTACTGTTTTCCCCAAAAGAAACTTTTGCCTGTAATAACCTTGTAGTAATGACTAAAATCAGCATATAGGCTAGATTGCTCATGCACAACACATTTTGATTAATATTAATATAGACAGTCATGGAAAAATAACCAATCTAGCCAATTGGTGAAATTAACTTCTCAGAATAGAAGGTTTTCGATTAAATAATATTATTATTTTGTATATACATTCGGCCGATTGGATGCCTTCGAAAATTATTTCCCTATTTATATGGTAAAAATCTGGATATTTGCTGTAGAAATCATCTGGTATGTTTGTAAAAGATTCATAGCTTCAAATGGGTAAAGTTGAAAAAGGCTTTTCTAAAGCGGTTTTAACTACTGGTGTAACTATTATTTAATATCCATTACCCGGTATGATCCTTGATCCTTGATCCTTCATTCAGCTTATTCCCTATGTTTAAGTGAATCCTTTACCTTTCCAGTTGATAGCATCAACACCTAAATAATACTACCTACCCACTCATGCGCTTTATTAATAAGGGTCAAATCAAACAATGCCGGAAGTTTAGCAGCCTTCTTGTAATGCTACTCTTTATAGTGTCAGGTGCTTCTTTCGCACAGAAAAAAAACCTGGAATTTAATAAAGTAAAAATCAAATCTTTAAGTGATACCATTGTCCCTTATCTGGCCAATAAGATCGAGGCGTATACTTTTATGATTGACAGAAATGCTTTCAACCTCAAAATGGGTTATGACCTGGGCCCGGTCCAGGAGGTCATTCCACCTATTGAAAAAAAGTTAAAGGCATTTAAGAAGAAATTTGAAAAGACCAGTTCCACCCTCAACCTGAATAGTCTGAATACGATGGTGATACTCTTAAACGAAGTATCCAAGAAACTTGGCAACTATAAGGATAACCTGACAGATTATTCCGAAAAACTGACAAAAAGCAATGCGCAAATTCAAAGGATCATTAATGACCCCGCATTACAGATTAAAGTCCCGGATTCCATACTTACTTTGCAGGTAAGTGATTTATTAGTTGAAGGCAAAAGCCTGAATAATCTCCAGAAAAGGACCTTGGCAACAGTTAATTTATGGAGAAGCAGGATCTCCGTAAGTCTTTTACAGGCCAATGATCTTGCTTCCGATATGCAGTATCTTGCCATCAATAAGAAGGTAAATATGTGGTCGCCCGATGAACCGCCATTATTTAGTATCCGCCCGGATCAATATAAAAAGGGGTTCTTTGAATCAGGGTCAGACGGCCTGTCACGAACAGGTTTAATTCTAAGAATATTTATGGGGGCCAAAGCCCAGATCATTACGCTAAGCCTGCTGATCTTTATTATTCTGACTTCTTGGATCTTATCTAATATGCGCCGCATTAACCGGAATCCGGAAAAGGACAAGATCCTGTCTCAAGTTCGCTATCTAAAAAGAAGTGTAATTATCGGGAGCCTGATGGCCTTTGCCACATATGCACCCCTTCTTTTTGGGGATCCTACCGTGCAGGTCGTGCATGCTTTTGAATTACTGCGGCTTCTTACACTTACTTATCTTATTTATCCCTTTATTACAAAGAAAGGGAAATTCTTCTGGGCCTCGTTCTCGATTCTTTGGATCTGGTATGCGCTGGACGACCTGTTGATTGATTCAAGTTTCGGGGAGCGCTGGATTCTTTTTGTAGGAGGAATAGCCTTTGTAATGCTGTGCCTGATGATGCTAATAAGCGTAAAGGACCTGGTCAGTGATTTGCAACAAACTCCTTTGCTTCGCGTGCTTGTTATATTTTCGCTGGCAATTGGGCTTTTATCCATTTTATTTAACCTGACTGGCCGGCTCACACTCGCCAAAATATTTGGCGAGTGTGCCATGCAGAGCCTGTTTTTGGGGGTATCCTTAATTATCGTGTGCAGAATGGTCATTGAAGCTATATATCTGCAAACAGAGGCCTACAAAGAGAGCCGTTTTTCAGCTTTTATTAATTTTAAGCAGCTGCAATACCGCTACAGACGCAATTTCTTCCTGCTTGCTGGCGTAGTATGGATGATTGGCCTTGCCAGAGATCTGATGATTTATGACTGGCTGTTTAAAATGGGTAAACATTTCTTTAATCAGGACCGGATGATTGGCCATTACAATTTCAGTATTGGCAGTGTCGTTATCTTTTTTATCGTTATTATTATTTCTTCCGCTATCTCCAGATTCATAAAATTCTTCTTTGATAACGAGAAGGTATTATCCAGTGGAAAGCGTAGCAGTATGAATTCAATGGTGTTGCTGTTCAGGCTAACCATCTGGATACTAGGATTCCTGATAGCCGTGGCTATTGCCGGCATTCCTTTGGATAAGTTATCCCTCATGCTGGGCGCCTTAGGTGTTGGTATTGGATTTGGGTTA
>DATJDF010000189.1:0-2321 GCA_035497555.1 Arachidicoccus sp.
AAGATCAGTATCTAGCCGGTCCCAATTTATTAGTGGCGCCCATGTTTACCGGGGAGACCAGCCGTAAAGTCATACTGCCCAAAGGCAACTGGTATGATTTCTATAGCGGCGCTTATGCAGGCAACGGCGAAATAATTGAAGTTACGCCCGGGTTGGACAAAATTCCGGTCTACGTTCGTGACGGCGGCATCATCCCCATGATGCCGCCGATGCTGCACGCACCGAAGCCAAACCAGAAAGTTGATCTGGAGATCCGCTATTATGGCGAAAAGCCTGGCAGTTTTCAGTTATACGATGATGATGGTGTTAGTTATGATTATGAAAAGGGTGCTTACAGCTGGCGAACCATTACTGTTTCTAAAAATGCGCGCGGCGTGCTGGAGGGCAAGATTTCTGCTCCTGTAGCTGGCAAACCGAATTCCGTGGGTAAAGTGACATGGAAATGGATGACGGTTAAGCGGTAGTCTACTTTGAAATAAAACATTTAAGCAGAATGAATGGCAATTATGTGATGCACTTCAATAACCGTTAACCATTTGTGTGATACATTTTAAGATAAAATCAATGTCAAAAAATACAATTTTGGTCAATAATAATGAATAGTTGTTCCGGTAATTATAAAACGATTAACAAAATAAAATGAACCGCATAATATCATTTACTTTTAGCGCTTTGTTTCTTTCTATCTTACTATGGGCTCCAATGACATCGATAGCCCAGACGGGTAAGAAGATAGAAAAGGCGGCTATTTTAGTTTTAAAACCTCAGATTTTAAAAGAAGCTGCATGGGCAATGAAGCAAGATCCTGTGACGGTAACCGCCGCACATAGCCCCAGATCAGCAGGCGGTTTGCACGATTTTTTCTCCGAAGGTGATTACTGGTGGCCCGACCCGGCAAATCCGGATGGACCCTATATTCAAAAAGACGGCATGACCAATCCGGATAACTTTGTAGCCCACCGACATGCGATGATCCGGTTCAGCCAGATTGTAGGTGCCTTGGCAGCTGCGTATAAAATTACCGGCGAAGACAAATATGTCAGGCAGGCCCTCTTGCACGTAAAGGCCTGGTTTATTGATTCTGCAACCTATATGCATCCCAATCTGCTCTATTCCCAGGCAATCACGGGCCGCTTTACCGGCAGGGGCATTGGTATCATAGATGCCATTCAACTCATGGAGGTGGCACAGGGCATGGCTGTAATGTCTGGTTCAAAGGCAATGGATCGTCAAATTCTATCAGGAGCAAAAACCTGGTTTAGCCAATACCTGCAATGGGTGACCACACATCCGTACGGTCTTGCAGAAATGAATGCGACTAATAATCACGGTACCTGCTGGGCCATGCAGGTTGCCTGTTTCGCTAAATTTGTCGGCGATCAGAAACTGATGGACTTCTGTCGCAGTCGGTTTAAAACCGTGTTTTTACCTAAACAGATGGGAGAGGATGGCGGCTTTCCCAGAGAGCTGGGCCGTACAAAACCATATGGTTATTCAATTTTCAACCTGGATGCGATGACCACACTCTGTCAGATCCTTTCTGTACCGAAGGACGCATCAAAGGATCTCTGGAATTATAGTGTTTCAGGACATAGGAATATGCATCTGGGAGTGAACTTCCTTTTCCCGTATCTAAAGAACAAGAGCAGCTGGCCTTATAAGCAGGATGTAATGCACTGGAATGACTGGCCGGTGGCTCAGCCTTCACTGCTGTTTGCAGCAGTGGCCTATGCAGATATGCGCTACTTTGATCTTTGGAAAAGACTTGATCACGCGCCCAAAGACCCGGAAGTAATTCGCAATCTGCCTATACGTCATCCATTAATCTGGCTCTAAAATATACAATTTGCTTCACGCTATATATAAACATCCACCCTCAAACACTTTATGCATACCCACAGACAAAATACAGCAACTGAATGGTCAAATAAAAATTGTTTTAAAATTAAACATAGGCAACTGGCTAAGTTAGACGGTAGAAAACCATACCACTTCACTAAAACAGTCTTAGGTGCCCTTAGTTTATTCTTTTGTCTATGTCTCAATTCCCAGTTAGTTTTTGCCCAAAAGCCCGATCGAAGCCCTAAGCACCATCCAAAGCAGGCGGCTGTTGATAGCGCGGCAGAAGGGGAGATGCTAAATGAAGTCAAAA
Organism: Arachidicoccus sp.; assembly: GCA_035497555.1. Lineage (GTDB taxonomy): Bacteria > Bacteroidota > Bacteroidia > Chitinophagales > Chitinophagaceae > Arachidicoccus. The sequence goes on from DATJDF010000189.1 coordinate 2,153, forward strand.
ACCGTGACCAGCAAGCGATCGACAGTGCAGTTGACGGTTGGTGGACGGCCTCCATGCAAAATCACGACGAAAGAATCGCCTGGTGGCGGGACGCGAGATTTGGCATGTTCCTTCATTGGGGCGTATACTCCTTACCGGCAGGTGAATGGAAAGGCGAACCCGTCCGGGG
>DATJDF010000190.1:0-3288 GCA_035497555.1 Arachidicoccus sp.
GTCATAATAATAACCTGCTGCCGGCACAATATACAACCAACCATCAGGCGTACTAATTTGATTATAGCCCAGCTTTTTCATCGCAGTTGGTTCTGCATATCCGTTATACCAGGTATTCATGGTCACACCTTTCACCTGCACGGGTGTATTACCCTTTGCCCAGGTCAATGCACCCCATAGCCGGACCTGCTTGCCATAGCCCTGCACAAACCGAATCATCCGGTCCGTGAAACCCCGAAACGCCTCGCCGTCTGCTTTGGCATATTCATCTGTTCCAATATCGACGACCTGGCCACTAAAAACAGGGTTAGGACCAGCTAAATATTCTCTGAATACATTTTGTACCACAGTATCTGTCTTTGGATTATGTAAATCCAGATGATCCAGTCCGTATTTTTTGCTGCCGATTTCGGGAATGACTTTACTAAATGCCAAAGCATGTGCCGGCACATCGATTTCGGGCACAATGTTCACACCGTATTGCCGGCCGAGCTGCTGCAAATCCCTGAATTCCTGCTTGGTATAATGCCCGTCCTTAGCTGTCAGGCCGGGATAAGTTGAATTCTCCAGCCGGAAAGCCGAATAGGTGCTGTCCCAGTTATCTCCGAAATATTTTTTAAATCCGTTGTCGCTTAAATGAATCTGAAAATCATTCAATTTGTAATAGGAAAGTAATTTTACATAATCTTTCAAAAAATCAAGGGTAAAAAACTTTCTGCCTACATCCAGCACCAGTCCGCGCACAGCGAAGCTTGGATAATCCCGCGCCATACCATAAGGCAGTTTTAATGTATCCTCTAATAATTGTAATAAAGTCCTTGTACCCCAGAAAAGCCCAGGTTCATGCGGAGCGGATAATTCAATATTTTCACCAATATGCAGCCGGTAACCTTCAAGGCCGAGCGCTGTATCTGACTGGCTCAACCGTATTAGGATATCCCCTTTCCCGGGTTTGCCAATGCGAACGGGCAAATCCAAATCATTTTGCACTTTAATTTCCTGATGCAACTGCTCCGACAGCGCAGCCAGGCTTTCCTTCTGAGTGGGGTCTATCACGATTCTGGCATTGGGATCCAAAGAAAAAATGCCCTGCTGACCCTGCCATTCCTTTAAAGCAGGAATGACAAAAGGCGCAGGTACCGGTACCCTGTCAGCAGTGGCCTCCTTGGAATACAGGCCCGGCACCATTACGCTGCGGGATATATCTAATCTGAAGGTCGGATTATTGAGCTGAACAAGTTGCAAATAAAGCACCACTTTGGTATCAGAAATGGGTGGATGGATCTCACCTTTGACGTTTATTACCGGCAGGTGATCCGTTCCCAGTAGTTCCAGCCTGAATCCTTGGGGTGCAGCCGGCAATTTTATCCTTTGTAGCTGAGCACCTTTTAACCCCAAAAGGGTTGCTTTAGGTTGCAAATGAGGCAAATCCCCAACGCCCGCAAGTAAAGCAGCGGTATCTACTTTCTGTTCAGGGCTTTGCGCCAATCCAAATTCTGGCATCGTCAGGAAAAAGCAAATACCTGCAATTAGGCAAAATAGCGGTTTGAACAAAATTGATGTAATTTTAGTATGAACAAATTAATACAACAAATTAGCCTATATAAATTAAAAGGCCAATTATGGATTGAAATTTACAGAAAACGGCTGTAATCCGGCAACGCAACCGTTTGTTTGAATTTACTGCTGTTAGGTTATTGCCCTGACAGACCCTAAATTTAAGCTTGAATAGTAATTTGCGCAATTTTCGGATTTTTTAGCCGGATATTTCTGGGGAAATTTGCAGTCTAAACAATCAGTATTATGGAAAAGATGGAAGTACAAACCCAGACCCAGCAGGCACTCAACTACGACCGTATTGCGGCAGCAATCGCCTATATACAGGAGCATTTCCGCGAGCAGCCCAGTCTGGACGAAGTTGCCGCAGCCATTCATCTGAGTCCGGCCCATTTTCAAAGGCTTTTTGCAGACTGGGCAGGTATCAGTCCTAAAAAATTTCTGCAATACATCAGTCTGCATCATGCTAAAAAAATGCTGACAACGGATAAAAATACGACGCTGTCGGATGCAGCCTATGAGACGGGATTATCCAGCACCAGCAGGCTACATGACCTTTTCATCACTCTTGAAGGTATGACGCCGGCAACTTATAAAAACGGCGGCCGGGATCTAAGTATCAATTATCATTTTGCCGGCAGTCCGTTTGGAGAGATACTGGTCGCCTCCACACCGAAAGGGATTTGCTATATGGCATTCCTGCAAGCGGAAAACGAGGATCAGGCCCTTACGCATCTTTATGCCCGTTTCCCGGAAGCGACCTTTACATTCAAAGCTGATGCACATCAGCAAAATGCAGTTGCTATTTTTCAAAATGACTGGCACCAGTTAAAAGCGGTAAAACTCCATCTCAAAGGCACGCCTTTTCAGCTAAAAGTATGGGAGACCTTGCTAAAAATACCCATGGGACAACTGACTTCCTATGGCACCGTTGCGGCTGAGATGGGTCAACCCGCCGCCTCAAGAGCGGTAGGTACTGCCATTGGAGAAAATCCTGTGGCCATGTTGATACCCTGCCACCGGGTTATTCAGTCCACTGGTACTTTCGGGGGTTACCGTTGGGGATCCATCCGAAAAGCGGCACTTATCGGATGGGAGGCAGCAAAGACTGCAGTTAGGGACCAGTCCTAAACCAAATTGCAATTACATTAATGCTGGTTCCCTGATTTCAGGCATGTGTTATTAAGTTTATTGTACAATTTTCAACAGTGAAAATCAATTTTTTATGTCAACTATGATCAGCCGGCTACAGGAAGTGGACTGGGAACAGGCTTATGGAAGCTTAAATAAAAAAGGTTATGTCCTATTACCGTCCATTCTAAATACGGCGGCATCATCTTCTTTAAAAAAACTTTATCAGCTACCCAATGTGCCCTTTCGAAAAGTCGTTCAAATGGAGAGATACAGGTTTGGCAAAGGGACTTACAAATATTTTGACTATCCTTTGCCGGAGCCAGTGCAGCTGCTCAGAGAGGCCATTTATCATTATCTGGCACCTATAGCCAATCTCTGGCATAACCAGCTGAATGGAGCGCCGGCTGATGCAATAACGTCCTATTATCCATCCGCTCTGGAAGGGTTTCTGAAACGATGTCGTGGACAAGGTCAAACAAAACCGACGCCCTTAATTCTGGAATATTCAATTGGAGATTACAACACGATGCACCAGGACCTTTATGGCGAAATATATTTTCCTTTTCAGGCGGTGCTTTTTTTGAGTTCACCGGGAAA
>DATJDF010000191.1:0-2002 GCA_035497555.1 Arachidicoccus sp.
TATGAGACCTTAGATCTTGTAGAAGGCAAGGCAGAGTTTGCCCTATTGATAAGACCAGATATCTATCCTGTAGAGGTTATCCGAAGGATAAAGGCTAAATCTCAGCATCTTGTTGGCTATCAATGGGATGGATTGAAAAGGTTTCCAACCGTAAAATTGAATATCCCTTTGTTTGATCGGTTTTATGTTTTTGATGCGTCTGATTTGCCAGACGCGGATGGATCAAATATCCATTTTGCCACGAATTTTTATTTTGATCTGCCTAGGTTAATGATGCACAGTCGGCCTAATAAAATTCCTGTATTGTATTATGTTGGCGCGTACAATGAAAAGAGAGTGGCGGAGATTAAAGGCTTCCTCAAATTGGTACGTCCATATAATTTGATTGAAAAGATTTTTATTATTGACTCAAAAAGGTCAGCAAGTCCAGAAGTACAAAACAGGCCTCTTAATTATGAAGAAAATTTGCAATTTGCAGGCCATGCAGATATTATTCTGGATATTTCATTGCGAGTGCATAATGGGTTGTCTTTCAGAGTATTCGAATCGATTTGCTATGAAAAGAAATTAATAACTAATATTAAAGATGTCAAATATTTTGACTTTTATCATCCTGACAACATTTTCATATTGGAAGCTGGAGAGGAGCCAAGGCTACCTGATTTTTTGTCGACGCCCTATAAAAAATTAGAATCGGCCATTAAGGAGAAATACAGTTTTTCCAATTGGATTAATTATTTATTGGAAATAATACCTTTCCAGTCTATCGATGCTCCAATAGCATGTCGGAACGTCAATCAATAAAACCTATATTGAATATTGAAGGGGGAGCAGATAATACCGGGAAAAAATAGAGAAATGGTTGTCCTTCTTTCCCCCAAATTGCTATTTATTGAATTGTGGAGTTTTTGTAGTTGAAACCGGGAAATTATTCCGATTATGGTTTAATTTTTGAGAACAGTTATCTTATTGGAGTAATGATATCTTGAAAAATATATGGTTGGTTAGGGGGAGCCTGCCATAATTGATACTACTTTTGAAAATTCATCCGGTATCCTTTTTACATGTGCCTTGTAGTTGACGGGTAAGCAATAAAATATATAATTTTAATAATATAAATTAAAACGCATTGTACGATAACAGGGAAAAAATAGCCAGCCTGAAGCAAATAATAACCACCACCTTATTACCCTTAATAGATGATGATTACTCGCTGTTAGATGCACCGAACTATAATAATATCGGAGACAGCCTTATTTATGAAGGTGAACTGGCGTTTTTGAAACTGTCACCCCATAAATCATTGTTCTCTGCCAGCATTAAATTTACTGATATGAAAGTATTGCCTGAAAAGGGGATAATTCTGTTACAGGGCGGGGGGAATTTTGGCGATCTATGGACCTGGTTCCAGAATTTCAGAAGAGAAATAATTGCAGCGCGCCATCATCAAAAGATTATCATTTTCCCGCAGACTGTCTATTATGAAAAACAGGAAAATATCCTAAAGGATGCAGCAGTCTTTAATGCGCATCCGGATCTGACGATTTGCGCAAGAGATCAGCGTTCCTATGAATTACTGAAAGAATACTTTCATAAAAACAGGGTATTGTTACTCCCTGATATGGCTTTCTGTTTAAACCTGGAGAAATATCACAGGAAGGCGCAGACCGGGAAAATACTATTGATGGAACACCTGGATCAGGAACATGCGACTGGACCTTTTGAGCCCCGTCAAATATTTACCGGGGAAGACCAAGGGAAACCGGCCGATATTGAAGACTGGCCCGGGATACGTTATACCGATTTTCAAAAGAAATACTGGCAGTGGAAAGTAAGGGCGAATAAGTACACGACCCGGCTGATGCTGTTTCTGAATTTACCTACAGTAAAAATTGACAGGAACTTTGGGGTCTGGGGGCTTTTTCACAGTCATAGCCAGATGGAAAGAGGTATTCAGTTCCTAAATCAATATGACAGCATTTATTCCACCCGGTTACATGGA
>DATJDF010000192.1:0-16841 GCA_035497555.1 Arachidicoccus sp.
GTTCCCGGATAAAAAAATAGTCAATCTCTACATCATTGCCCATGGTATTTATGCACAATCTGGTGTATATGAGAAATATGAAGACCATGGAAAGACCGCTTATCGAATCTTAACTGGTTGCGGACCGTTTAAAGCCGGGCAGGGGCTTCTTCTGGGAAAAGAAAATCTAAACACAGATAATATAAATATTTTAGACCCGATAATAGGAAAGGTAGGAAAGATTATCTTATATGCCTGCGGCGGCGCAGGCGGTACCACGCACGTTTTTGATGAAAAAAACATACTGGAAAAGCAAACTACCTGTGATGATTATATGCTGAACTGGAATCGTATCGGAGGACATCCATTCTATGTCGTTGAAGTTGCAGCCAAACCATTTGAATTCGTCAACAAAGTATGTAAAAAAACCCTGGCTGTTGTATTTGCATCAAATGACGTTCAACACTATCGTACACAAGTATATGCATTAAAAAAGGAGCATATATGGCAACGACGCAAATGGGTATTAATGGATACCGACATTGACCTTGGGGAGTGGGAAGGACAAGTGTATAAAATATCTCCTCCAAATGCAGTAGCAGAACCCGTCCATTTAGCAGAAAATGATTATTTATAAGTTTCCCTTCCCGTAATCCTTGTTTCTGCAAACTGGCGGGAACCAAAATATGGCTTGACAACCACGAATGGGGAGATATCACTAACCATAAAATATCGTACAACAACAAATAAAATCAGACTCATGCCACTAATAGAGATAGAAAAATACGAAATAATGTATTCGGCTAATACATTTTCGCCAAGACTTTGGCTAAAAAATGCCGGAGAATATATAGGCCAGTTAATATTCTATCCTAACGGACAGCAGTTGCCGTCAGACAATACCACAAACAATCAAATACAGTTGTATTACCATTTGGATGATTACCAAAATGCCATTGATCTACTACGATGCGAAGGACCTTTGTACCTACTGTTCAATGGCTCCGGCTCAGAAAACGGCCTCAGAACATTTGATGAAACTGTCGGAGAAAATGAAATTCAGACTCAATTGCCCTAATTTTCAATATTATGCCTGCACTTACCGCCTATACTTTCTCGGATGTAACGCAACAAGTACTCCATATTGCTTCACAATTTGCGAAAGAAAATATGCATGCGACCTACGGCGCACCCCATATCCTGAAATCCTTGCTGCATAGAGATTTTCCGATGCTTAAATATCTGGAAAGCAAAGGCACGGATGTGTATTATTTAGAAGAATGGGCAGAGATTCGTATAGAAGGATATCCCCGAACCACAAATCCCGCCACTGAACCAGAAGCTGACGGTGACGCTGAGGCCTTATTTTATGAAGCGGAACGCCTGCAGCAGAAACTATCTTACCACGCCATCGAGCCGCAGTGCCTATTCATTGCCTTATCCACGCCCGGGGTTTCTTTCTCCTACGAACAGTTAAGGACTTACCCACTGACGCCGGTGCAAGCATTAGAGTGGTATGAAACGGGGAATGTTGCTACAAACAAATCTGTATCGCCTTCCGTTAACGGGTCTGATAATTACCCAGGAACAGGCGCGGGTCCAAAAGAAGCAATAACAAAATTTTGCACCAATAAATTACAACAAGCGAGAGACAAAAAGCTAAGATCCGTCATCGGGCGAGATAAAGAGATCCGTCAGATTTTCGAGATTATCAGTTTAAAAACAAAATGCAATGTCATCATTACCGGAGACACCGGGGTAGGTAAAACAGCACTGCTCAACGGGTTTGCCATAGCCGTTGCCGAGGGTCGCGTACCTAAACATTTACAAAATATTTCTATTTACGAACTAGATAATGGTGCCTTGATCTCTGGAGCGTCCTATAAAGGCGAGATCGAAGACAGGTTGAGAAAAATTATTAAAGAATTATCCGCCCTTGAAAAACCCATTCTTTTCATTGACGAAATACAAACTTTGATCGAAAAGTCCAATCCAAACGGTGGAGCAGCTGCCATATTGAAAGCAGAACTGGCCAAAGAAGTCCTAACCGTTATAGGAACTGTTACCAGTGATGAATATCGTAAAAGCATCGAAAAAGATGAAACGTTCAGTCGCCGTTTTGAAGTGGTAAAGTTGAGTGAACCGGATATAACGATTGCAGAGAAAATGCTGCGCAATCAGGCGGATTATTATCAAACACATCATCAATTACAAATAGACGATAAGGTTTTTTCAGAAGCTATTCGACTGTCAAAAAGGTTCATTAAAGACCGAAAACTGCCAGATTCCGCCATTGACCTTCTGGATAGGACACTTGCTGTTAGTCGCATATCCATTGACACGTCGCCGGGCGATGTAGAAAAACTGTCCAATATATTGAAAGAAACAGAAAAGTCGAATAGCGAAGAGCGAATAGAGTGGCTTTACCACGAAGCTCAAACGGGTTTCAGCCCTGTTTTGCTTGCCAGATACAATGATGTAGTTGAGTTCGATAAATTAAGCAGTGTGGCAGAAAAGCAAGACTATTTAGAACAAATGTTCCATGATTTATCAAGCATTGCAGCCAATAAAAAGGAAGAAATAGACACCACAGATCTGAACGCAGTAGTGGCTAATATTACCGGCATCCCCATCGGCAAGATTCAAACTAAAGAGCAACAGCGACTTATCAACATGGAAGACCAGTTGAGACAAAGAGTCATTGGGCAGGACCATGCTTTAAAAGCAGTTGCCGATGCTATTTTACAGTCTCGCTCTGGACTCAATAAAGCCGGCCAGCCAATTGCATCTTTCTTTTTCCTCGGTCCAACTGGAACCGGTAAGACCGAACTCGCAAAATCGCTTGCAGAGTTTCTTTTTCAGGACGAAAACTCCATTATCCGCTTTGATATGAGCGAGTTTAAAGAGGAACATTCAGCCGCGTTACTATATGGTGCACCTCCGGGCTATGTCGGATATGAGCAGGGCGGTATGCTTGTCAATAAAATTCGTCAGCAGCCTTATGCTATTGTACTGTTCGACGAAATAGAAAAAGCGCACCCATCGGTGTTTGACACCTTCCTGCAAATATTGGATGAAGGCAAACTCCATGACAGACTTGGTAAAGAAGGTGATTTTTCCAATGCCGTTATTTTGTTTACCTCCAATATCGGAGCAGAAAATATCATAGAAAGTTTCACTGCGAATACTATTCCCAAATCGGAAGATCTGATGGACATTATGTCACCGTATTTCCGGCCGGAATTTCTAGCGCGTATAACAGAGATCGTTCCCTTTGCGCCGGTGAGTCAGGAAAATGTTCTGCGCATATTCAACATTCATTTAAAGCCTTTGATAAAACAATTAGCCCTACAAGGCATCACCTATAAAGTCTCTGCAGATGCAGCAAGACACCTGGCAGATCTTGGCTTTACGCCAAAATACGGTGTCAGACCATTAACAGGTGTTATTCGCACCTCCCTTCGAAAACCGCTCAGCAGACTGATTGTCAATAATCAAATCAAAAAAGGTGACGCAGTTGAAACTGTTTTGAATAAAGATCATGAAATAGAATTTCTAATAACCTCAGCATAATCAATCATTACTTTTTCAAACTTTAAAAAAATATCATGAATGATAATTACGGCATCGGCGGCAACGAAGTAAAACTGGACGCAAGTGAAGCCATGGCGGACATTGCGCAGAACAGGACATTAATGGCAGAAAAACTGACCAAAGACCCTCCGGTAAAGCCCGAAATAGTGCACAGCTTGCAAACAGTCGAACAGGTATTTGAGAACTTCAAGCCCCAAATTAATGTGGACTTTCAGGATACTGATGGTGTCATAAAAAAGGAGATATTGAGTTTCAAGAACTTGGGCGACTTTGGCATCAAAGGCATTACGGAACAAAGCCCATTCTTAAAAGACAACACCCTGCAAAAAGACGAATACCTCAGAATAATGAAACAGTTGAAGACAAATAAAATACTGAAGAGTGCCTTGGCCGACCCGGATGCCAAACAAGCCCTGCTGGACGCCATTAGTGCCATGATAGCGGAATTGAAAAACAATAAATAATAACGATTATGCCTGAGTCCTTAATGTCTTTGCAGATAGAAAGTAGTGACCCTTTAAGTCTTTATTCTTACGATTTCGAGACATATATGTCTGTGGATCAAACCGGACTGCCTAATACATCTCCCAAAGCAGGTATCATTAATCTCGTACTATTATTTACGGCTCCCACGAGAAATATAGCGATGCTGGAAGAATGGATGACAAGTCAGGGGATGAAAAAGGGAACCATCTTGCCTCAACAAGGCAATTTTGTGGAACTCGATTTCGGAATCGCCTTCTATAATGCATTTTGTATTAGATACAAACAGACCTATCTGAGCGAGGACAAATTAAGCGAAACATCTTCTCCATTTAAAATACACCTGACCATTTCGGCTCAAACAATTGAACTGATAGCGAGTAATGTCAAAATTGAAAATGCCTGGACCGGAATTACGTCTTCAGCAAATAATGGGAAAAACAATACGAATGGGCAGGACCGGTCTTATGGTTTTGACGAATAGTTATCCGTTTTAAAAAATATTAAAATATTAAAAATATGAGTGAAAATAGTCAAATGCAGCAAGCTTCTGAGCAGGCCCCGCTGAAAGAGAACGAATTTCTGGAAATAAAAAACCCTTTGGAACAGGTAAAAAGTAGCATCAACACTTTGGCTAAATTCGGGGGCTTCGATTTAATCGAATCCGGCATCGAGGGTGCCGCCAATCTCAATCCGGACAGGAAGGCAAGACGTAATATCTTCTTGTCGGAGACGCAAAAGAAAGGCGAACGCGAGTCATTACAAAGAGCCTTAGTCTTATGGGCAGACGTACTCTCATCCAGTAATGAAATCTCTGAAATGGTCAGAACATGCGAAAATAACGCAGAGCAATGTAAAAAAGTACTGCAGTCCAATCTGGCTAAAGCCATCGAAGAGTCGCGCGACATGGAACGCTCCTATAGAAACGTCGCATTATTTTTCAAAAACACAGAATCAACAAAACTGAAAAATGTTTCGTTTATCAATTGTGAGCTGGATCAAATGAAGGATCTGGATAATACAAGGTTTATAGATGCCATCAATGAAGAACTGGTAAAGAATTACGACCGTCTCGATCTGCGCAACAATTACAGCATCTTAGTGTTACCTGGATATTTGGGCTCCAACAAGGTTGTAGAAAAATGGGCAAAGATTGCACATGAAAGCAAAGTCATGCTGGTTACGGATTTTGAACACCTTGATGCACCGGATGACGTAATGGAAATGTTTGAGCTTGCCAACCTGACGGGTGGTGATAAGTACCGGTCCAATGTAATGATGACTTGTAACTGGATGGTCGGTCGCAGCAAGTTCGCAGAACTTGGCGAAGAAGATGATCTTTATGTACCACCATCGGGTGCCCTGGCAGGAAAAATCTACAAAACATTAATGAGCCAGGTCACCGCAGGTAAAAAATTCGGTAGCATGAACGAAGTAGATGGCGTAAAGTTCGAACTGAAAAAAAGCGAAATCGCCAACCTTGAAAAAATGGGCCTTGTACCGATGGTCAACGAATACGGCAAAGTAATGGCATTTTCGGCGAAAACACTATTCAACGGAGATAATCTCGGCTTGCAAACCTATTCAGTCGTTCGTGTCTTTGATTACGTTACCAAAGTCTTGATGGATTTTTTGAATCGCCGCGCATTCGAAAATTTCAATGCCAATACGAGAAAAGATCTGATGAATCAAATTGTAAAATTTTTAGATGGTATTACGGGACCTGATAAACTGATAGAAAATTTTACCATTAACAGGTTTGAGCAAGATCAGCAACAAAAAGATAAAATTCATCTGGATATTCACATGAAGCCTTATTTCCCGGCAAAAAATTTCCTTATCAAAATGGAGGGACAAAAAGGGGACGAGGGTACCGACTGGGATACAAGCTATGACCAAAAATAGTATTACCTAAATTTCAAACATCATTTTCTACCGATAGCACAAAATGAAATTAACTACATTATATATAACCCTTTTTACCACGATACTGCTCGGAAGTACACCACCGTATGCCCAAAATATGAGCGGAGAACAGATACAGGTTTCGTCTCTTTCCCTGACCGTTCTTAAATTCAACTCGAAGATTACACATTATGAATTTGATAATCAACAAGATTACGCCGGGCAAATCCGCAATAGCGACAATTCATTCGTGGTACGTGTATCCGGGAATCAAGTAGCCAATACAAACTTATATATCAGCGAAGGAAGTCGCGGTCATTGGTTTGTTGTAAGAAATATCGGTGACAGTATCGACCTCAATAAAGTAAAACTATTTAAAGATTATTCCGATCTTAAATATGTAAAACAACTAATAGCGCAGGAACAACAGCAACAAGCAGCTGCTTTGGCAATAACGGGAAATGTAAAAAAAGATAACGACAAACAAATCGAAAAAAGGAAAAAGGAAATCGTTAATAACGCCAAAAAAGATTCCGCCTCATATGCCAAAGCAGAGCAGAAAAGGCTTGCGAAAATAAAAGAACAGACGGATCAACAAAAGGCTTTAGAACTGGCAAGACATGCACAGCATGTAACAGACTCGCTTAGCGCTAAAAAAGCGGAAGATACGAAAGTTGCCCAGGCCAAAGAAAAAGAGCGAAAACAAGAAGAACAGCAGTTGGCTAGAGCCCGGCAAGATAAAAACATAGCAGATTCTATGCGAAACGCAAAGGCAGAAGCGGCAAAAACAGCAAAATTAAGAGACAAAGCATTCAAACAGAAAGAATTGCAAAGGATTCAGGATTCTTTGGCGGCAGCGCCTAAAACCTATACACACGTACAGTTATGGCGCAAATATCCGAAGTTCGTGTTCGAGCAACCACCAAGCGGGCAATCTTTCGCCGTAGATTACCTGAACGCACAAGACACGTTAGATAACTATAATATATGTATGCTCATCCTCCATGACGAAGTTCAAGGGGATGCACTGCCCGAGCCCATCGTTTCTAACACGCAAAATGGTGCGTCCTTCCTCTTAAAGAGCATAAACTTCAGCGGTGTAAACTGTTACATGAGACTGCTGATCAGTAATACAAATACTAAAACGGACTATCTGGTAGGTCCGATATCGACAAGATGGAACCAGAAGGAAGGTCCAGGTTATAATCTATTTGCCTGTTACACAACAACCTACCCGGTATTATCGCCACATGCTCAAAGGGAAATCGTTTTGGTTACAAGGGCTGTTAATATCAAAGATGAAGACGAGATTACCTTACATATTGGTGACCGGTTACAAAATATAGAACTCGGTATCAGCATCACGGGCAAATTATACAATCAACAATACAATATAATCCGATCCTTAAAGGAAGGAATAAACTAATAATCATCAATGCATTATAAGTTCGACATACAACATTATCTGCCTTTGCGCTGTGAAGCACTCTGCGGCGAACTGGTGGGAAGTGGTGTGTCCTTTCATGATATTATCATTCAGCTGAATGGGTCTTCGCGCAAACGCTTTGGTAATGATATTGAAAAAATATCAGCGGCCGAAGGGGACACGCCGGGCACGGAAAAAGTGATCGTAGAAATAAACAGGGATGGAATATATGATACATTACCCGAAGGTCTGTTTCACCAACCGACAAACAGTTCCGTCAACCAAACGATACAAGACAAAGTCGACAACCATAGGAAGTTGAAAGAAGAAGAAAGAGATGCCAGAAAATTCTTCCAGCCTTTTGAACAGGAATTTATGCATTACGGCGTAATGGCAGAATTAGCTGGAAGAGATTTGACCCTGGACATATTCAGAGGAAATACAACAAAAGAGTTAAACGCTATCTGGGATATCCCCCAAACTGTTCCCAGGGAAGCCGCAAATACCTTGGCTCGGATTATGCCCTGGGTCTATTATATTAAGACAGACAAAAAAGCAACCCTAACCGTTTTGCAACTGTTATTGAATAAAGCGGCAGTAATAGAAGAACATATAAATGTCAGAAGTAATATTTGTAATTCTTTAAATACCTTAAACGATCAGGTACTTGGATACACTTCCGTTCTGGGAACGCAGACGGAAGAACCTGTGCTAAAATGGGTTTTTAAAATTAAAGATATAGATCCGGGCGAAATGTTTCTATTCACGGATGGACAGCCCTGCTTCCATTTACTGAATTTGTTTACCGAAATATTTATTCCAATAGAGGTGGATGTTGAGTATGAATATTTGTTAAAGAAGACGATTGAACCAAATGTGGATAATATACTAGGATATGGATTTATCCTATAAATAATAATGATAATGATAGAAGTATGCCCGTAAAAGCTTTTTCAATAGTTGCCAGTATAGCCATGATAATCATCATTGCAATAGCCAGCTTTCTTAGAAAGTTGTCCAGCAGTTATGCGGCTTTGGCCAAAAAACCACTATTTGCCGGGCTACTTATTGCCGTACTAGATGCCGTAATCGCATTTTGCATTACCTATTTGATGGAAGATGACTCCTTCTTACTCTTCTGGGTGTTATCCGCTGTATTTTTGTTAATGGGTATCCTGGCCATCTTACTGACAGACAAATATTTCGTGCAGGAAGCAGAAGAAAATGCCAACGGCATTATACTTGCACAGTGCTTTTATACAATCGCCATTATGTTGCTGATCGCTGTGCTACTGATGACGTCGATCTTTTTCTTGTTAAACAGGGCGTTCATGTTTTATCCGTTGATGCTTTCAGTTCTTGCATTTTTCATCCCGATGCTGTTTTATCTTGCCTATCTCTGTGTTATGCAAATCCCACTACCCGTCTATAAAACATGGGGATATCCGAGTCAAACCCTTGATCCTCCAGAAGATAATTACAACGACCGACTACTTGTCATCGGATTTTTGCTGACAAAAAGATTGAACGATAAAAAAAACACATTCTTCCGTGCCAAAGCGCCTGAGGGCATAAGTCTTGGTGAACTTTTCTATCATTTTATGAATGATTATAACGAACTGCAAAGTGAGACGCCCATTGACTTCATAGATAATAGCGGCCAGCCTGTTGAGTGGTGGTTCAGAAAAAAGGGGAAATGGTTTCAGGCAGATAAAATATTAGATCCTACAATTTCCGTCAGAGAAAACAATATCAATGAAAATACGGTAATCGTATGCGAACATTTAAAAATATAAACAAAGTTAATAATGTACCACAGTCAATCATACTTTCCCGTAAACTGGATAGACGGCATGAAGATGAATAAAGACATCTTCATTGCGCAAGACAATGCCAATAACGATGCCCTGTTTCGCATGGCGTGCTTAAACATCTCACCTGTTCGTTACGGTGTCTTGAGTACACTGAACGAAAACGATTCAAATTTCAACGTACATATCTCTTTGGATAATCAAATGACCATTCGCGTAGCAGTTCTCGCCTGTAAGGCTGTTACCAAAGGGGGCATTATCATAGACATTCCCGCTGCAAGCACACCAACAGACAGAGATAAACAACCAGCCGTTTCTTTGGACTTTTCTGCAACATCGGGCAATACTGTCTATTGGATGGTATTACAGAGCAACCCTTTTCAACCTGTACCTTTTGGCGAGCCGGATAACCAGGAAAGCCCTTTAAGACTTCCCTTTGTACACCCGGGATATACAGTCCAGGTCATTTCCGATGAACAATATAATCAATTTGTTAATCATCCTCAAGCCCTTTTCATAGGTAAACTAAGTATTAACGGCAATACAATTGCTATTGACGAAGAATATATTCCACCCTGCTATTCGGTAAGTGCTCACCCCGCTTTGATATCACTATATGGAGAAGTTGACAGTTTTTTAAGCAAATTAGAAAGTCATTGTTCCAGGATTATCCAGAAGATGTTCAAAAGAAACCAGCAAAATGATCTGTCAGAGTTGGTACTGTTTCTCTGCGACAGGGTCATGCTATATTTGGGTGAAGTCATAACACATACAAGGTGGCACTGCTACTACGACCAACCGGCGCAGTTTCTTTCAAATTTGGTATCACTGGCCAGAATCATGAAAAATACGATCGACTTACGTATCGGCACCGGCAAAGACGAACTGATGAACTATTTAAGTGAATGGTGTGGCTTAAAACCGGGAGAACTAGAAAAAATATTCACCGATGTTGCCTTGCTCAGATACGACAACGATGACATTAATAAATGCCTATCTCCCATTACGCGCTTTGTGACGGTTGCTAACAAATTGTTTGAGACGCTAAGCAATCTTGAATTTATCGGCAAAAAGAAAGAAAGCGGCTTCTTTGTGAAAGAAGAGCAACAAGTGGATTTCAATAATACGACAAATAATCAAAAAGGCAGACGACGGTTTTTTGGCTAGTGCTTTCCGGTCGCTCACCCAGTTAAATAAAGCTCCGGGGCCCGCAACACATACCCCCAAAACCCTTAGCAAATGACCCCTCGAAATATTACTAAATAAACATTGTTACACGTAGCGGCAATTTCATCTAACGATCCATAAATACCATGAGCGAGCACCCAAGCGGTATTGATATTTAGTCAAGACCCGTGAACACCCTTCCTCCCACTATAAACTTTAAAAATATGAAACCGTTGAATGCATCTGACAGAAAAAACGCGTTATGGTCCTTTATTTTATACTATGCTATTTCCATAGCGCTGGTTGTAACGGTCGTTTTCTTTGGTATGCAAGTGCCATTCAGGCAAAATGATCTGCTCAAGACACACATAACCCAATTCCAAAAGCAAAGGCAATTTATGGAAACATTTTCCTCCAAGATGATTGATGCGCAGAACTTACTGGACAGTGTGAACCGGCCGGGTGTAGCGTCCGATTTGATTGACGGGCAAATAGCTGATGTTCTAACAAAAATGAATTCCATGATTGTCTCGGACACAACGATTCCCAAAGCGATATACACGGGTATCGTAGGTAATTTCTCGAACTTGAAAGATGCCAAGGGGCAACTCCGAAATGCGGGCAACAATGATGCGATTATCAATACACTCCGTCAACAGTTGAGCGACTATCAAAACAAATTGGCCCAGGCCAATCTTACTATTGCGACCCTAAGTCAAGGGGTTCGTTGATTTTTTAAGCGCCTATTTTACCAAGCATGAAAAATTCCAAAAACATATTTGAAAAAACGCGCTGCGGCTTCGACATTAATGTATGGCGCCTGTTTATGGTCATTTCCATACTTGCGGCCGTATTATTAAGCTTTAAAGTGTATAAGTCCAGCGACCTATGTCAGCTATACGACATTATTATCAATCGACAAATGGAGGCGTCTAAGAGCTACGAGATAAACGAATCTATCGTTTTTTCAGCTGTAGGAACGGATAGTAAAGATATAACCTGGGATTACGGCGACCATTTAAAAGCAAAAGGAAGGAGCGTTATGCACAGCTACTCAGTAGAAGGCAACTATAATATTGTTGCAACTGCTAATGGAAAATGTGTACAGACTATTACCATTTCGGTGGTGCGACCAGTATTGCAAAAAAGCACTTCCTCAAATGTAATGGCCAGTCCAATTTTAGGGCCTGAAGCGCCGATCGCTGCGTCGCCGGTCAACTTTACCTGTTCCGTTCCGGCCGCGTCTTATGAATGGACCGTTCTGAATTCACCCAATTTCCAAATTCAAAAAACGGCCATGGCGACTTTTACTTTTCCATCGCCGGGTACACGTGTCATAGAATTGAAACTGGATGGTGATCCAAATAAAGTCTATCGCAAATCAATACAGGTAATTTCCACCAACGATAAAATTGACGCAGCGGCAATCGCGCCTATTGTCGTCCTGCCCGACAAAAGAAAATTAAATATTGTTGATACGCCAAAATCCAGGCCATTGAATGGTGGCAGTAACGGCGGAGCTTCAAACGGAAAACCTGCTTTGGCAGATAATACGAAAGCCGCCATCAAGAAACTAATTATCCCGGACGAAGAATTCAAGCGAATGTTCGAAGATGTCATAAAAGGAAATATCAACGCAGATAAATTTAACGACTTTCTCTGCAACGGAGCCTCCACTAAAGTAATGGCCAATAATAAATGGACAACGCTGGGCGAACTATGCGCCGCGATATATAAACAAAAAAAGACGGTCATTAAAGAACTATCCATAGAAAGAGACACAGAAAATTGTGTGGCCGTCATCCGCATCCAATATAAAAAGAAATGGCTCTGATAAAATCAACCACCATGCAGCAGTATCTTAAATTGCCCATACGCTTTCACCATTTTTTTGAAAAAAGGAAATTGCCTGTCTGCAATATATATAACTCTATAAGTTACAATATTCACCTACTCGCTACCACGATTTCAGGCGAGAATCTCCAAGATTCAGCCTACGGGTCCCCGTTTTGGGACGACGAATTCGATATACAGTTATCTTCCGACAAGCGGACAAATAATATTATCCGGGATCTGGAAAAAAGTATTGCAAGATTTGAAAAGCGATTAACAGAAGTAAGCGTTTCAGTTGTGGTAAAACAAGCGGAAACAACATTCATTTCGCAGAAACATTTAAAGCGGCGCATAGAAATAAACGTTTATGGGAAAATTGTAAGAAGCCTTGAACCCTTTAGTTTTGTATCTGGGTTTTTCATCGGTCCATATTTATTTGATTAATTTAATCTGTTTTTCATGGAAACGCTTAACAAAGAACAGATAAAGTCCCGAATGATAAAAACGGCTGCTCGTCTGTGGAATATCCCTGAAAATGAAATCGAGAATTCTTTCGATCCGCTCGTACTTTTGATGGTAGAAGCCTGTGCCGGTGAAATGGAAAAAATAGGTTTTGAAATTAACCGAATGCAAGCCGGGTTACTGGAAAAATTTACCGAGTTGATGGTACCGCAGTCTCTGCTTGGCGCCAAACCTGCGTCCTGTGTGGCATCAGCCATTCCTTTGGAAAATGCTGCAACCATCGATGAACATACCAGTTTTACGGTGGTACAAAATATTCAGGTAAACAATAAAGCCACAACACAAAACTTCCTTTTCACGCCCATAGGGAAATTTGTTATTCTTAAAGCCAGACAAACCTTTTTATGTTTAGGGAAGAAAATATTTAAACTAAAAGAAAATGGAACTAAAGAGCTCCATTATTCCTTATCTGACAGGGCAAATAATCAGCTCAGAGAACTATACATACTGCTTGATACAGATATAGCCTCCTTAGAAGGTATGAATATCTTTTTCGACTTGCTTAATCACCCGCACCCTGACGGCTTTTATAACGCTTTAGCACATGCAAAAATCCTAGCTGTCAATACACAAATAATAACACAAAGTGGTTATTATCAAAAGAGCCGATTCGATATAGACATGAATGACATCTTACTCGAAGGTGCAGGTTATATTGCAAAAGTAAATAAATACATTGCATCATTATACAGCCAAAAATTCATTCATGTTTCTACACAGCAGGGGAATTTGCAAAAGAGCGTTCCACAGGAGTTACTAGATAAGTTTCCGCCAGAAGTTTTTGAAAACCCTGAAATGAAAAATTGTGTATTTCTGAAAATTCAATTCAATAGAAATTTCTTTGAAGAAGAATTAGACGGACTAAACTGCTTCGTCAATGCCTTTCCCGTTATTAATAAAGAACACTTTTCGCAAAATTACGTCACCGATAAATGGATAAATATCATACCGCTGCAATCTGAAAAATATTTTTTGGATTTGAACGAAATCACTTCTGCCGACGGAACAAAATATAATCACCGGATCTCCTCTGACAGCGACGTACTAAAAGACGGATATGCCACTGTGAGAAATAATGGCATTTCAAAACCTGACTCTGCTAATATTAGAAGTATGATCGCCGGATTGATCAATAATATTCATAATGAGAGCAGCTTTTTTTCCGAACTGAACAATGATTTTTTATTATCATGTTTGAACGAGATAAGCATCACGTTGTCCAGAATTGAAGATCAACTATCCAAATCCTCTGATACCAAAAAAAGCAAAACGTATATTTTGCTGAAGCCCAAAACCGAGGGCGAAAAAATTTCTATCTGTTATTACACGACCGACGCGGAAAATGCACATCAAATATTGCCTTACAGCCATCTTACGCCATATAATCATCTGCTTACTAATCTGAAAGATAATTACATTGTTTCAAAAGTAGTCGGTGGCAAAACTCTTTTTTCCGATAATGAAAGACGGACAATTCTAAAACAACAATTATTTTCAAAAGACAAAATAGTAAGCGCCCAGGACGTAAAACTTCTTTGCCTGCAATTTTTTGCCGATAAACTGATAAAGGTAGAAGTAAAAAAAGGATACGAAATCGGCTCTACTCCTCAGTCCGGTTTAAACAGAACATTAGAAATTCATCTTACGCTAAATAATATATTGCAGGAAGAAGCCGATTATTGTAGAAATGAGATCCTTCTTCATTTAAACCAGCGAGCCACGCTCCTATTTCCCTTTAAATTAATATATAAGATATTGCCCTCTGAGAACCAGCCAAGATAAAACACAGATTTCTCGACGGGCCTATCTCTTTGATCTGAAAGGCGAGGATTATCGGTTAACCTCTGTGCCAACCTACCTGCCAATAATAGTATTGCCCAATGTAGTGTATTCGCTATAAGCTGTAAAAAGCGGCAATAAATTAAATATGGGGCAAAGTCCACATGTACTATCGTGCAATCCAATTCGCTTTTGCTGACCTAAGGCAAATCCTGGGCCGTCAACATTTAATGTCCACTTTGCAGGTATTCCTTCAAAATATCCGATTTAGGATGATTAAAAATTTCATCAGGGGTCCCCTGTTCGATAATTTCACCAAAATACATAAAGACAATATGATCTGCCAGACGTTTCGCCTGGCGCAGGATATGGGTCACCACAATAAGGGAATAATCATTTTTAAGCACTAAAAACTGCTCCTCAATCTTTCTGCTGGAAATTGGATCCAGAGCCGAGGTCGGCTCGTCAGCCAGGATAATCTCCGGACCCACAGCCAGGCCCCTGGCCAGGCACAGACGTTGTTGCTGCCCAATAGACAGCCTGGCAGCAGGCCCATGTAAACGGTCTTTCACTTCCTCCCAGAGTCCAACATCCCTTAAATGCAGTTCCACCCTTTCTTTAATCACCTTCTTATCTTTAATCCCTTTAATTTTGAGACCGTAGGCAATATTTTTATAAATAGACATCGGCAAAGGAAAAGGCCTCTGAGATAAGAGTCCCATTTTTTGCCTAATCTTCGTAATATCCTGGGTCGGATGAAAAATATCCTCCTGATCAATCAATACCTTCCCCGTCACTTTCAAATTAGGATGGAGATCCGTTAAACGGTTCAGACATTTAAGCAAAGTTGTCTTACCACAACCAGAGGGTCCCAGTAAAACCGTGATTTTATTATAAGGGATCTCAAGATTAATGTTTTTTAAAATGGTTGAATGTCCAGCCTGAACATTCAAATCTTTAATACTGATAATAGAAGATGCTGACATTATATTGATTCAAACAATTTATAAAATATTCTTTTTAAATTTCCTGGTGGACAACCTGGACACGATACTGATGATCAAAATGATTCCAGTAAGAATCAAGGCAGCAGCGTAAGCTCTCTCCTTAACCTCCGGTATGGGAGAGCTTAACTGAAAAAATATGGCAAGCGGCAAAGTAGCAGTTGCGTCCTGGAGGGTTTGTGGAATATGATCAGTATAACCTGCGGTAAAGAGGACAGACGCAGCGTCCCCTATCCCCCGGCCAAAAGCCAGGAGTATCGCAGTAATAAATCCCGGTAATGCTTGTCTGAAAAATACCGTAAATGCGGTTTGTGTTTTGTTGGCGCCCAGAGAATAAGAAGCCTCCAGTAATCCTTCCGGCACTGTGCGTAGCACTTCATCCAGTGCCCGGATAAATATTGGTACAATAAATAAAGTCACTGTAATAATCCCTGCCAGCAGAGAAGCGCGTAAATGCAGGTAAGTCATCAGCGCAAATCCAAAGGCCCCAAAGACAATGGAAGGAACGCCCCAAAGGGCATCCAGCAGGAACCGAATGGCATTCACCCAGCGCTTGTTACGCACCCAATGTACGTTCATGCCCAGGGCAACAGGCAGTCCTATAAGCACCGCCAAAAAAGTGGATCCCAGTGCCAAATAGAGCGATCCGACAATGGCATTCAGAATACCACCGCCTTTCCCAAAGTAAAACCCGCCTTCCGGCTCTTTGGAAACCATATCCCAGGACATCGCGCGATATCCCTTCCAGACAATCGTTCCTAATATCAATAAAAAGACAATAATGATGCTGGCTGTCACCAGCCGCATTAACCATAAAAAAAATTGTTCTTCCAGTTGTTTCCTATTATTCATTGATATCGTTATAAAATTTCATCAAACTAAATAAAACCATCCATTGGTAATGCACTAAGCATCCTGCCCTTAATTCACCTGTAACCGATACAAAAAGACATTCGTAAAAGCGTTAAAAACCAGAATAATCACAAATAGTATCAATGCCGAGAACATGAGTGCTGAATCATACAGAGGAACAGACATCATATCTCCATAATTATTCGCAATTAAAGCAGGCAAGGGATAAGCAGCGTCAAAGACACTCTTCGGCACTTCCGCTACGTTGCCTACGACCATCAGTACAGCAATGGTTTCTCCCAGTGCCTTAGAAATCCCCAGGCTTAACGCAGCAATAATACCCGTCATTCCTTTTCTAAGTAAAATCCACTTAATCGTTTCCCAATAAGTAGCACCAACAGAAAGTGATGCTTCCTTCAGTTCAATCGGGATACTCCTGAATACTTCCATCAACATATTCAACATATAGGGCACTGCCATGATCGC
>DATJDF010000193.1:0-6238 GCA_035497555.1 Arachidicoccus sp.
AATCTGTCAAGGCCCGGGAAAAGGATAATACAACGGCGCTTCCCTGGGATAAGATAGACCCTGCGACCTATTCGCTATGGCAACCCACTTATAACGCAGATTCCATCGTTTCAAAAGCCAATGCACGTATTAATCTGAACCCGGTCTTCAAGGCCATCCAAAACACAAATACGTGGATGGACGCGAATGAAAACCGCCCTATCAGCCTGAATCTGAAAACCTACAAGGCAGATCAGGCTAAAATCAGGAAGATGTTTGACAGAGATGACAAAGGGGTTGAACTCAAAGAGCCACTTGAACTCACCGTGTTGAAACCGGATTATGACACGTACTTTAAAAATCCGGACAAGACAAAAGCAGATTGGTACACAAAATGGAAAGCCGATGTGTCTAAAGACGTCTATATTAAGGAAACTGCAAAAATCGTTACGGACATGATCAGTGCCCGCAAATATCTTGCAGCTTCAAAACCAGGTCAAAATTAGTTTTTCCGCTTTTGTTATACCAGGGATATTTACAGCTTCCACTGTTAAAAAAGCCACTAAAATAGTGGCTTTTTTATTGGATACCTGCCTGGGTATGGGTATTTTTTCAACTAAGTAGCCATAAGGCCAGCCTGATATGGCCAAATATTTGTACAATTCATATTTTACAATTAGGTTTGCTATCTATAAAAATCTTATAATTCATGAAGTCAATTAACTGGAAAAAGGCGCTCCCGCACCTAATCGCCATTTTGGTTTTTCTGATTGTTGCGTTGATCTATTGCCACCAGGCACTTAGTGGAGAGGTACTCCAACAAAGCGATATCCTTCACTGGAAAGGCATGGCACAGGATGCATTTAATTATAAAGCCATCCATGGTCATTTCCCTTTATGGAATACCCACCTTTTTAGCGGGATGCCCAATTACCAGGTGGCAATGGACGGACACAGCTTCCTTCCTGATTTTAATAAGATACTTACCCTTTGGCTTCCCAAACCCATTTCCTTTTTCTTTCTGGCCTGTGTTTGTTTTTATATTCTTACACAGACGGTCCGCCTTAAACCCCTTATTGGTGTAATGGTCAGTCTGGCATTTGCTTATGCAACCTACACACCGGTTATCATCGTGGCAGGACATGAAAGTAAAATGATGGCCATGGCTTATATGCCGGCATTACTGGCCGGACTCATCCTTTTGTATGAAAAGCGTTACGCACTGGGTACGATTGTCGCTACGCTTTTTGCTACCTTAGAAATAGGAGCCAATCATCCACAGGTGACTTATTATTTGTTAATCTGCATGGCCTTATTGACAATCGCATATATTATTTACTGGATCAAAGAAGGGCAGTTAAAACATGGGATTATAGCCTTATCCCTTGCCGTTCTGGCAGGTTTAATTGGCCTGGGTAATGCAGCCATGGGTATCTTCCCGACCTATCAATACGCCAAATATACGATACGGGGGGGCAGTACAATTGATGTGTCCTCAGGGACGCCGAAGGAAGTGCAGAAAACCTCCGGCCTGGAGGAATCCTATGCTTTCCAGTACAGCCTGGGTAAAGCAGAAACTTTCGAACTGGCGATGCCCAATGCATTTGGCGGCAGTTCTGGCAATATGTTTGATGAAAATTCTGAAGTTTATAGTGGCGCCATGCAGCTAGGGCAGCAGTTAAATGGCAAATTACCTCCGCAGCAGCTAAATTCAGTCATGAATTCAGTGGTGTCAAAATATTGGGGTGGTATTGTCCCGTTTACCTCCGGTCCTATTTACGCGGGAACACTCATCGTGCTACTCGCCATAATCGGCTGGGTTGTGGTTCCCTCCCGCCACAAATGGTGGATACTTGCCGCGACGCTACTGACGATTATGATGGCCTGGGGTAACTACTTTGAAGGATTTAACCAGTTTCTTTTTGATTATCTGCCGCTATACAATAAATTCAGGGCACCTTCGATGGCCATGATTATACCTCAGCTCCTGCTACCACTCATGGCGGGTATTGCATTACAGAAACTCTTCTTTAATAAAGAAGGAGCAGCCTATATCCAGAAAAATTTCAAAAAAATACTTTATGCAACCGGCGGCTTTGTTGTTTTATTATTACTGATCTATCTGGCCAATGATTATTCGCTTAATAACCCGGCACTCAGCGAATTTCTCAGACAGCCTCAGATAAACGGCTCCTCGCTCATCAGCACCATTGAAGACGCTCGCAAATCAATGTTCTTTGCCGGTATCGAAAGGGTTGTATTATTCGCGGCCCTGCTACTAGCCGGATTATTTTTATACGTCAGAAAAATACTGAGTCCGGTTGTCATCCTGGGCGCTCTACTACTTATCAGCACGATAGATTTATTAAAAGTGGACAGCAAGTATTTGGGCACAGAAAATTATATGGAACCCGAAGAGTTGCAGTCAGCCGCATTTACAGAATCTGCTGCAGACAAGGCTATCTACCAGGATAAGGATCCGCATTTCCGGGTACTTAACCTGGCCAGCGGTGATCCGTTTACCGATGCGATGACCTCTTACCGTCACCGTTCCTTAGGAGGCTACCACGCAGCCAAACTCATTAATTATCAGAATATGATTGCGGCACATATGACGGGTCAAATCAGTCAATCCATCATCGACATGCTGGATGCCCGTTACATTATCGCTCCAGGTCAGGGACAGGGACAACTTGCGGTGCAGCGCAATCCGGGTGCACTGGGTGCAGCTTGGTTTGTTAAACATATCCAGCCTGTCAAAAATGAAGTAGCCGCCATTAAGGCGATTGGACAATTTGATCCGACAGATACCGCCTTTGTTCAACAGTCCCATATGGAGTCAGCCGGTGCGGCACCTGTTTTTGACAGCACTGCCACGATTAAACTGACTAAGTATGGCAATGATACCATCCAATACCAAACGGAGGCTAAATCGCCGCAGTTCGCAGTTTTAAGTGAGATCTATTACCCTGCAGGCTGGAATGCTTATATTGATGGCAAGAAAACAGATTATGTTGAGGCGGATTATGTTCTAAGAGGAATTGCGGTACCAGCTGGCAATCATGAAATCACCTTTAGGTTTGAACCGGCTGTTGTTCAATATTCACAGACGGCCGGCTATGTTTCAAATACTTTATTCTGGCTATCCATGTGTTTTTCTATCTTTTTCCTTTGGCGTAAAGAAGAGAAAAACAAGCTCAATAAAGCGAAGGAAGCTTAACCACGCTCTGCATGCTTTACAGTTAGCCAGCCGTTAAAAAAACTAAAAAAAACCGGTCAAAAATAAGATGAAAAATGTCCTGTCTATCGCCCCTTACCGTTTTTTACCAGCCAGTTCGGGGGGACAGCGGGCTATTTTTTATCTGTATCAGCACCTGTCGGGCTATGTCAATTTAACCTGCGTTTCTACCCGCAGCAATGACATTACGCCGGAACCCGGATTTGAGGTGATACCCATTTTCAGCGCCACTTTTCTCAGGTACCTGAATCCTGCCTATTTTTTTGCCATTCGCAGGATAATCAAAAAAAGGAAGATCGATACAATATTAATGGAGCATCCCTATATGGGTATATTTGGGTGGCTACTACAGCTATTTTGCAAAAGAAGACTTGTCATCAGATCACATAATATTGAAGCCTTACGTTTTAAGGAATTGGGCAAATGGTGGTGGAAAATTCTGTGGCATTACGAAAGATGGGTACACCAGCAGGCTGATTTTTCTTTTTTCATTACCCAGGAAGACCGGCTCTACGCAGCCCATCATTACGGAATCCCTCTGGAAAAATCTTCGGTAATCACCTATGGAATGGAAAGCAGATCGGCGGTAGATACAGCCCAAAAGCGAAAGAGAACTGCGGACTTTAAAAAGAAATGGGGTGTACCGGAAAATAAAACCTTGCTTTTATTTAATGGTATATTTGGTTATGCACCCAATGACCAGGCCCTTTCACTTTTAATAGATCAAATATTACCCGCTTTGGTCATAAGCGAGGCTGAAGTATTTCTGATCGTTTGCGGCCGTCATATTCCGGCAGCATATGAAGGACGCCGAACGGATCATTTGCAGGTATTGGGATTTGTGCCGGATATAGAGGCTGTTTATTGGGCTACAGAGATTTTTTTAAACCCGATTTGGCTGGGTGGCGGCATTAAAACAAAATTAGTAGAAGCCCTAGCCTATGGAGCCTCTGCGGTTTCCTTTGAAAGTGGGGCCATCGGCATTCCAAGGGACTTACTGGACGGCAAACTTAAAGTCGTTGGGGATGAGCGGGTAAATGAATTTGCCTGTGCAATTATCCAACAGAAAAATACCAGTGCGCTTCCTACACCGGATGGATTCATTCAACATTTTAACTGGGATCATATTGCTGCTAAGGCAGCCAGCTCGCTTTAGGCAGAACAGAAAATCAGCACACTCAAACTGATGCTTATTTGTTTTCTGGCTATTTCCTTCTATGGTTTTCAAAGTATCTTATAGAAATGCGGTTTCCCACTAATAATCAGGGGTGCATATTTCCAGAGCATCATTACATTTTTTGTAAATCCGCCGACCCTTTTAAAATCATGAAAGGGTCCGCGAATTCGAATAATATTACTCAAAAATTTTCCTATTGTAAATATTGGGATCGTCAGCGTATAAATGAAGGCGTCAAATAAAAACCAGCCTATACCAAACTGTTTTCGGATTCTCAGAAAATTAGAAATGATAATCTGTAGTCCTTTTTTATCATATAGGTTATAATAACCTTTGCCTTCGGACTGGAATGCAGCATTCGCGGTTTCTCCCTGCAAATGATAAATATGATAATCGCCATAAATAACGAGTTTCCCCTGCCGCTTCAGGCGACTGCACCACTCCGCCTCTTCCGCATATAGAAAAAAATCTTCGTCCAGCAGTCCTGCAGTTTCCAGTGCTTCTTTTTTCACCATCAGAAACGCACCATTAATCCAATCAACCTCCTGTAACCGGGCTGCTTCGCCAACACTGGGTTTCGCGACCTTCAGAACCGTACCCAACCATTTCAGGAAATTTCCAACATAAGGCAAGGGCAACAGATAATTTAGCCCGCCTTTCATGGCAAAATTACCCGCTATCTGTGGTGAATTATCTTCGTTTAACAACTGTACCCCACAGCCGACATAGGGCGACACCAGGAATTGCGGATACACATTATCCAATGCCTGTTCAATTATCAGTGTATCCGGATTAAGTAGTAATACGGTGTCACCGCTGGCAGCTTTGATACCCATATTATTTGCCCTGGCAAAGCCTCCGTTATATCCCATGGTCAGCCATTTTACTTCAGGGAATGCTGAAAGTACCTGGATTTTCCCATTGTCATCTTTGCTATTGTCTACAATAATCAATTCATAATCAATTATGCTGGTCTGACTGCGGATAGAATGCAGACAGTCAAGAACCAGTTTAGCGCTATTGAAATTGATGATGATAATAGATAACATGACTTAAATTTAGGAAGAAACAATTAGCGGCGGCCTGTATTAGTAAAGTAGGAAAGAAACATAAAGAATTTGGAAGTAACACCGGATTTCAACAGAAACTTGGGTAGCCGCTGTAAAAAAACAACCATCTGTAAAACAACCGGGTCCCAGTTTTCGTTTACATAATTATATAAAATGTCTTTTGAATAAATCTGCATATTGCGCAGCATCCGCCACCAGGCATCATAGACCTGCCACCGGTGAAAAGGCATGACGCCATATTTTTTTAAAAGGATATAGGCTTCGGGCAGTTCTACCTCTGGCCTGTTTTTCGTTATATTGGTCACTTGATCAGGGTTCATACCTACAGCGATCAGCGGCTGATCAATCCGGATCAGTTGTGCTTTTTGCCGCAAAACGCCTGTATAATAATCAATATCCACCCGCCAGCGGAGCCGGCTGTCGTAGCGCGCTTCACTGCTACGGCGTACCATGCAAACGCTGGGCGGCCCAATGCGGTTATTTGCCAGTAAGACGAGTGGTTCCTTTTCGATCAGATGTAGCTGACTTTCCGGGAACTGCATGATTTGCCGGCGGAGCGTCTGTCCTTTAGCATTTAAATAGTAATTCTCATAATCACTAAAAATAAAATCAGCCTTTGTTGCCGTCTGAGCCGCAAACAGGCCCAGACTATCGGGCTGCTGGAACCAGTCATCATCATGCATAATCTTTATCCAAAGACCGCTGGCCTTTCCTATAGCAACGTTCCAGTTTTCAGGCATGCCACTGGCAGGTTCATTTTTCCAGTAACTCAAA
>DATJDF010000194.1:0-4990 GCA_035497555.1 Arachidicoccus sp.
AATCTTTCAGTTTCGATAATTAGCCCGGATCTGACTCTGGCAGACAGTATATTGAATTCAGGTGCGTACTCAACCAAACCGGTAGTTTCCTCTAATGCACCATCTGTCAATTCAATCACCATAAAATTTTGTGGAGGAACTGCAATAGGGGCCTCGATGTGGAATCTCCCTGCTGGCAGGAAGCCAAATCTGGGGTAATAATCCGCATGGCCTAATACCGAAACTAGTTTATATCCAAGTTCTTTTGCCTTTTCTAAGCCCGTCTCAATCAGCCTTTTTCCGATTCCCTTATTTTGAAATTGTGGAAGGACTGAAAGAGGCGCAAGCGCGAGTGCAGAAGTTGCAATTTGCTGATCATTTATAATTTTTATTTTGGTAAATAAAATATGCCCTACGATTTTATTATGCAGGGTGGCTACCAGAGAAAGCTCAGGTATAGCCGCGTCACTATATCTAAGCTTTTCAACAAGTGCGGATTCTGAACTACGATTAAAAGCTGACTCGATTAGGCTGTAAACAGGTTCGTGGTCTTTATTATTTTCTCGACGGATTATCAGTTGTGATAATAGATGCATTATTATAGATTTTAAATTGTTTTATAAACGTCCACCTGACGGCGCTATAAGCGTCCATCAAACAGATGAGTATTCAATTAATTTTTCAATAAATTGAAGATAAGTTTTACGATAAATTCAATAAGGGAACTTAGCCACAGCGGAGCCTAGCACAATAAAAGGTCAATCCAGCCTGTGGCTAGAGGACAATTGTAGATTGCAGAGATGTAATAATATTAAATCGCATAAGGTGCAAAAATACATTTTTTTGGAGATATTTTAGACTGCCAATAGAAATCTGGTGAAAGATTTATACCGCTGAACATTTAGAAAATAATCGTTGTCATGGGTGCAAATTTGAGAGGGGGCGATTTTTAGCGCTATGTCAGGACAAGTCATCATGTTCACTAATGATACACCGACTGTTCGAATTCGGACAATTAAGGCCACTCAAAAACAGATCAGCCTATAACTCAATTGATTAGAATAATGGCATAGGAATGGCGTCAGATAATCCGGCTAGTTTTTTTCCACCGAATGGACGGGTGATCTCTTCGTTTTTCTTTAAAAAATATACATATGTTTCGAAACTATATCTCCATTGCGTGGCGCAACATGATAAGGGGCAAATATTATTCCCTGCTGAGTATCGGTGGTCTGGCAATTGGGATCTGCTTTACGCTGCTTATCGGCGGATTTGTCCTGCATGAAGTTTTTGTAAATAAGGATCTTAAGAATGCAGACCAGCAATATATTCTATTGAGCCAATGGAAAAAAGACAACCAAGGGCTTGCCATTACCAGCTTCGGGCCACTGGCCAAGGAGTTAAAAGACAGATATCCCGGTCTTGTAGCTGGTTATTACCGCTTTGATGGCATTTCCACCATTGTTTCCCGCGGTACAAAAGGGTTTCGGGAAAGTATCCAGATCGGGGACAGTTCGTTTCTGAATATGTATGGCTTCCAACTATTACATGGCAATAGCAATGGTGCGCTTGATGATCCTTATACGGTGGTCTTACTCGAAGATGTTGCACAAAAATATTTTGGTAAAACGGACGTAGTAGGGCAGGTATTAAGCATTGAAAACTTTGCAGGAGCAAAACATGACTTCAAAATTACCGGAGTGCTCCAGCGTACCGGTAAAAATTCAATTATGAACCTGACAGGGGAGGAAAAATCCGGTTTATATATTTCAGATAAAAATCTTACTTATTTTGGTCGCAATATGGACTGGGCGAACCGGTGGATTGCCAGTTATGTAGCATTAAAGCAAGGCGTACAGCCAGCCGATCTTGCGGGACCTTTGAAAGAACTCATCAAAAATAATGTGGCTCCTGATATTTCAGACCAGGTAACCGCGAAGCTGGTACCGCTAACGGAATATTATTTATCGGATACGAATAAGAGTGGGACAAATGGCAAAATAATAATGGCCCTCACTTTAATAGCAGTTTTTATTCTTGCGATGACCATCATTAATTTCCTGAATATGACTATCGCGAGATCCGGGCCCCGATTAAAGGAGATCGGCGTTCGTAAGGTGATGGGTGGGCAGAAACGAGAAATTATCGTTCAGTTTTTAATGGAGTCGGTGTTTATTGTACTACTGTCCACGATTATTGCTTTTCTTTTATATGGTTTAGTAAAAGCTCCCTTTAGTCGCTATTTAGGATATGACCTGATTTCGTTTACGGCGCTACCTGGGTATTATGTGCTCTTCCCGGTCTTATTTGTATTACTGCTGGGTTTAATGGCGGGTCTCTATCCAGCATTTGTATTATCGGCAATAAAATCCACTGACGCATTAAAGAAACGACTGCCAGTAGCGAAGGGTAAACATTATTTTAGAAATGCCTTGATCTCTTTTCAGTTTACGGCTTCAATGATTGCATTTGTTGCGGCCATTATTATAAGCAAACAAATCAACTATTTTTTGGGTAATGACTTAGGTTATAAGATAGACCATGTAGTAACTGCCCAGGTACCGCGGGATTGGACGCCTGCCGGATTGATAAAAATGGAGGCGGTTCGCCAGCAATTCGAAACAGTTGCGGGTGTCAGCGATGTATCACTGTCTTATGAGATTCCGAATGGTAACAATAGTGGCGGGGTCGCCATCTATAAAATGCAGCAGGACTCCACGCAGGCAGTGGCCGCGGAATTACTGCAGTTAGATGCACATTTTACAAAAGTGTATCAGATCCCAATGATAGCCGGGCAGTTCTTTGATGCAAACCATCCGGAGGGTAGTGCTTTGGTCATTAATGCCACCGCTGCTAAAGCATTAGGTTGGCAAGATCCGTCAAAGGCCTATGGCAAACAGGTTCGTTTGCCGGGTTCTCCTGTCATATTTACGGTAAAAGGTGTGCTGGCTGATTTTCATTTTGGTTCCATGGCATCGAAAATGCCCCCCTTGGTAATGATGGATATCCATGGGACACCGATCTATCGTTACCTGAGTTTCAGATTAAGCGGCGGGCATTTAGCAAATACCATAGATGCCATCCAAAGTAAATGGGACAAGCTTCTGCCCGGTGCGCCATTTGAATTTAATTTTATGGATGAGACCGTGAAGAACCTGTATCAGTCAGAAATCCGGTTAAAAAAAGCAACCTACCTTGGTACTTTCATAGCCATGGTCATACTACTTACAGGTATAATTGGTCTTGTTGCATTAAGTATTCAACACCGCACTAAGGAAATTGGTGTTCGCAAAGTACTGGGAGCAACACCCCGTCAGATTATATATCTATTTCTGAAAGATTTTTCCGGTATATTTCTGGTGGCTATGCTTACCGCTTGCCCGCTCGGCTATATCCTGATGCGAGGTTGGTTAAATGGATATGCCTACCAGATTCAGTTTTCACCATGGCCTTTTGTTATGGCTATTGTGATACTGTCTGCCTTAACGGCGCTGCTGATATCTCTTAAAACAGCAGGTGCGGCTAGAAATAACCCGGTAGATAGCCTTCGTGCAGAATAGTGCATTCATCCCCTTGAATTAGATTAAGCATGCATCAACGATTGTCCATTTGGATCGCAAAATGCAAAATTTAAAACACCTTTAAAGACTGTTCGATAATATTTTGTAGTACAATTAAACAAAATAATAGACCTTTGTGGCAAATAAAAGTTCATGGCGATCCAAAATCGAATTACCGGATTAGAACCTGTAGCAACACAAACCATGGCAGATGTTGTGGAAGTACATCTGCGGGATTATCTCAAAAAAAAATCATTTAAGCCAGGTGATGCACTTCCAAAAGAGTTAGAACTTGCCGAAGCCCTCGGTGTCAGCAGAAATGTTTTAAGAGAAGCATTAAGCAGACTCAGAATGCTGGGAATGATTGAAACCAAGAAGAAAACAGGCATGGTACTAGCCAGACCAGATATACTGGGTGCCTTTGAAAGGGTGCTGGATCCACTGATTATTGATCAATCTACCTTGCAGGATATATTCGAACTGAGACTGGTGTTAGAAACTGGCATGGCGGAATTACTTTATCTGCGCAAAACTGAAAAGGATGTAGCAGCACTCGAGCAAATTGCGCTTAAAGAAAAACAGCACAATGATGAAACATTCAGGATAGAAAATGAAATCGCATTCCATGGCAAACTATATGAAATTTCCGGGAATCAGACACTCAAAAGGTTTCAGATTATGCTTTTGCCGATCTTCGACTATGTGGTTACACTGGAAAAAAAGCCCATTAAAGGTGAAGTAGATCATATGGGGCTCGTTCGCATTCTAAAGACGGGTGGAATCGAAGATTTTAAAAAAGGAATGCAGGCACATCTTCAGCCTCATTTTGATCGTTTAAAATCTAAATAGAACAGCGTTCAGCCGAATGCTGGATCTAAATAATTGATAACAAGCTGCTTATTTCCTTAATTGCCTGTTGTCTAAACGCAGCAAACTTGAATAATTAGCTGCCTGATCAGCCGTTGCAATTCCCTTTCGCCATATTGTAAATAGGCCAGCCCATCTAGATCAAATAATCCTTTAAGATTCGTTTTGATGCTATTTATGCATAATTGTGCCTCATTGTACAAATTTTGGGGTAAGTTTTAACAACTAGTAAAATTATTTGGTCGTTTATTTAACAGTTCCTACATTTGTTATGTCCCACATAACGACAAAATAACGAATCATTAATTAAACCGTTCGTATGAAACCAAAAATATTATTCTGCCTTGTGGCCTTATTTTGCCTGATTAATGGCCAGGCAAACGCGCAAAGCGACGTACAGATTAAAGGGACTGTACTTGCCGGCTCGTCTCTGACACCTCTGGAAGGGGTCGTTGTGACCTTAAAAGGAACATCCAATCAGGTACTGACAGACAGCAGCGGCACATTTAGGATGGAAATTCCAACGACAAATGGCACCCTTGTTCTGACCTATATTGGCTTACAGACCAAGGAGGTTGCTATAG
>DATJDF010000195.1:0-4134 GCA_035497555.1 Arachidicoccus sp.
AAAGATGTCGAAGTTCAGAATCTATTTTACAGGAAGCAATTTATTTACTTTCAGTGGATTTGATCTATGGGACGTTGAAATGGGGGGTGATGGTCTGAAATATCCAATTCAGAAAGTATACAATATAGGTATTAATGCTGACTTCTAAATAAAACAATCATGAAACATATAAATAAAAAATACATACTGGTGCTTTTGTTTCTTGGGAGTTTCTGCTCCTGCAAGAAGTATTTGGATGTAGTGCCTGATAGCATTGCGACCATTGAGAGCGCCTTTACACTTAGGACTTCGGCAGAGAAGTACCTATTTACCTGTTATTCCTATCTGCCCAATGACGGCTCCTTTAACGACAATCCGGCATTTAACGCCGGAGATGAGGTCTGGTATATGGATCCTATCAGAGACGTTGATCCCGATTACCATAATATCGCTATGGGGCTGCAAAATGCACAGAGTCCATTAGGAAACTTCTGGAGTGGCACCAATCAGGGCAAACCCCTGTTCCAGGCAATCCGGGACTGCAACACATTTCTGGATAATATTGATAAAGTACCAGACCTGGATCAGTTTGAAAGAGAACGCTGGATCGGTGAAGTCACCTTCCTGAAAGCGTATTATCATTTTTATCTCTTCAGGATGTACGGACCGATTCCCTTGATCAAAGACAACCTGCCAATTTCTGCTTCTCCCGATGCAGTTAAGGTTTACCGTCAGCCGGTTGATAGCTGTGTCAATTATATTGTCTCCCTGCTGGACCAGGCAGCGGCCAATGAGCTGCTTCCGGACAGAATTGAAGGTACAGAGAATTCAGAACTGGGCAGGATTACAAAGGTCATTGTAAAAGCAATCAAAGCGAAAGTGTTGGTAACTGCAGCCAGCCCACTTTTCAATGGCAATACGGCTTATGCCAACCTGTATAGTCATGAAAACGGGAAGGAGGTGCAGTTATTTAATCAAACCTACGATCCGAAGAAATGGGAGCGGGCCAAGGTCGCCTGTAAAGAGGCTATTGATTTTTGTGAAACGAATGGTTACGGCCTTTCTACATTTACCGGTAATAACGGGTATGTATTAAATGATACCACTAAACTGGAGCTGGATATCCGGACAGCCATTACCAATAAAGTAAATAATCCGGAAGTGATCTGGCCCAATACGAACAGCAGGGCAGGTGATATGCAGCGGTATGCGATGGCTGATATTGCACCCTTTACCAGTACATCCAATCCCAAGAGCATCATTGCACCCACCATCAAGATGGCTGAAATGTTTTATTCCAGAAACGGCGTACCCATTACCGAGGATAAAACCTATGATTTTGATGACCGGTTTGCACTTAAGACGGGTGGAAGTGAGGATCAGTTTTACATAGCTCCCGGGGAGACCACGGTTAAGCTGAATTTTGATAGAGAACCACGGTTTTATGCAGATATGGGGTTTGATCGGGGCATCTGGTTTGGCAACTGGGTTAATAATTATGACACCTACGCATCCACCGGTTTGTTTTACGTTGAAGGCAGGGCAGGAGAGACCGCAGCCAGGCAGGGTGCCAGTAATTACTCCATTACCGGTTATTATCCTAAGAAACTAGTTAACATTGAAACCACCGTTGCAGCCGATGGTAATATAACCAGTAATACTGTTCAGTATCCATGGCCGGAGATGCGGATGGCCGATCTTTATTTACTTTATGCAGAGGCCTTAAATGAAGCAGATGGCCCAAGTCCTGAGGTTTATCATTATATTGATATGATCCGGGAAAGAGCAGGACTCAGAGGTGTTGAATACGCCTGGAGCAACTATTCGAAAGATCCGGAAAAGTACAAGAATAAAGACGGCCTGCGCAGTATTATACAAAGAGAAAGATCCATTGAATTGATCTTTGAAGGCCAGCGCTACTGGGATCTGCTTCGCTGGAAAACAGCTCATACAGAACTGAACGGACCGGTAAGGGGTTGGGATATTACCCAGAAAGATCCTGAATCTTATTATAAGCCTACGCTGCTATACAATCAAAGATTTGATCTACGCAACTATCTATGGCCTATTGAGACCGGGGAGCTCAGGATTAATAAAAACCTGGTTCAAAACGTCGGATGGTAACCATAAGCAACACATAAAAAATACTGAAATGAAAAAAATAAATATGCTATTATGGGTGTTGATACTGATTGGCATTGGATTTCACTGCCAGAAGGATCAGAATGCACCCATTGATAAGGCAGGTGCAGCCCCTGGCGCCATTAAAAACCCTATGGTTAAAAACCTGCCGGGTGGCGCAGAGATTACTTATACTTTACCCAGTGATGAGAATCTGCTGTATGTCAAAGCAGAATATGAAGTGAATGGTGTAAAGAAGGACGCTAAAGCCTCCTTCTTTAAGAAGTCACTGGTCATTGATGGTTACGGCGACACGCTGGAACATAAAGTCACCTTATATGCAGTAAGTCGTGGCGAAGTAAAGTCCACCCCTGTAGAGGTAAGCATTCGGCCTTTGACACCTTCTTTAATTAAAGTAAGGAAGTCACTGCTTACAGAAACCTCCTTTGGTGGTTTCACCGTCAAATTTAAAAATGAGGATTTAGCAAGCGTAGTGATTGTGGCGATGCGCTGGGACAGTACGCAACTTGAATGGAAACAGATTGATGCCGATTATACCGCTATGGGTGAAGGTGTTTTTAAAGTCAGGGGACTCGAATCCAGGATGCAAAGCTTTGGTGTATTTGTAAAGGACCGCTGGGGCAATCTTTCTGATACCCTGAAATTTGGGTTGGTACCGATTTATGAGATCCAGCTGGATCACTCAAAATTTGCTGACATCAGAAAGAAGTATCCTATACCGCAGATCAGTCCGCTTCCTACATCGGGTAAACCCATGGCAGAAGCGATTGATTACTCCGGCAGTTACCCAATGAAAAATCTATACGACGGGAATACCAGTTCGATGTTCCATACCAAGCAGAATTTAGACCAGCCGATCTGGATCCCGATTGATTTAGGTGTAGAAGCCAGGCTGAGCCGGTATAAATTATGGCAACGTACAGGGAGTTTCTACTATAGTCATGGCAATCCGCATGAATGGGAGATCTGGGGGACGAACACGCCCCAGGATGTCAACAGTTGGGTTCGACTGGATCATGAGGTCATGATCAAACCTTCCGGACTGCCTGTGGGTCAGAACAGCAATGAGGATATTACGGTAGCGGACGCTGGACAAGAATATGATTTCCCGGAAAATACGCCTGCTGTACGCTATATCGCCTGGAAAAATGTTGATTGCTGGGGCGCTATCCAAGGGCAGACTGGATTTTTCCACCTTTTCGAATTATCATTTTGGGGACAAATACAATAAAAGCATTAAATTATGAAACGAAATAAAACGTGTTTTAAAAGACTTACAGAATGCCTTTATTTAGCTGCAGTGCTACTGGTATTTGGTTTTAGCCTCTCCTGTTCTAAGATGGGGGATAATTATGCACCATTTATAGAAAGTGGCGAGCACATCTATACAGGTAAAGTGGATTCAATTACTGTAAGTCCGGGTAAAAACAGACTGAAAATAACCTGGCTGCTGGTGTCTGATCCAAAAATCACCCATTGCAAAGTTTTCTGGAATGATGGGCTGGATTCCCTGAATATACCAGTACATAAAACTGAAAAAACGGATACCATAAATGTCATTATTGATCACTTAGAGGAAGGTCTTTATTCTTTCTATATATATACCTATGATGACAAAGGGCATTCTTCCGTCAGAGCAGAAGTGACCGGTACGGTCTATGGGGATAATTTCGCAAATTCCATCTTCAACAGGTCTATTGATTCAGCGGAGTATCATACACTGACAAAGGATGTATATATCAAATGGTTCGGGGTGGCTGCCCAGGCGGCCTCCATGGATGTGATCTATACAGACACTTTAGGGTTGCAGCGTTCAAAGCATATTACAAAAGTCTTGTATGATTCTGCAAGACCCGCTGCATTTCTGGATCGGGATATACTGGACGGTTATAAAGATGGGACCAGTTTCAGGTACCGGACCGGGTATTTGCCGACTGCGAATGCGATGGACACTTTCTTTATCGATTATAAGGAAGTGACACCCACTTTATATGTTCCGCCACCACCGCCGAC
>DATJDF010000196.1:0-2737 GCA_035497555.1 Arachidicoccus sp.
ATATATTGATCCGGTTTTTCAATATTGCAGATTGTTATAAACAACCCGATTTTTATAAATGGAGATTCAATTTATCAGATGCGGTGGCCTAAATCCTTTTCGGTTTTGGTCCTGAGCTACGCCCGGGCTGTCCGGACCTGCTTAATTTTTTTTCTGGCAAGCCATTGAATTTTAAAAGATTTGCCTATATTAGCCTTAAATGGAGGTGAATAAATATAAATTGCATTGGGAAAATGTATTTCTTTCCAAGGCAGAGGATGAGGTAAGCTGGTTCCAGCCTTACCCCAAGACCTCCATTGCATTTCTGGATCTGTTTAATCTCCCCTTAGATGCCAATATAATAGATATCGGCGGAGGAGATAGCCATCTGGTAGACGTGCTGATTGATCGGGGATACCAAAATGTCTATGTGCTTGATATTTCACAGAACGCCTTATTACGTGCTAAACAGCGTTTAGGTGGGAAAGCGAATAATGTTCATTGGATCGTTTCAGATGTGACAGATTTTAATTTGGATATAAAGTTTGATTTCTGGCATGATCGGGCGGCTTTCCATTTTCTCGTTGATTCAAATAAGGTGGACCGGTATCTTCAGGTTGCCGACCGCAGTATAAGATCAGGCGGGTTCCTGATATTGGGGACATTTTCGGAAAATGGACCGGAAAAGTGCAGCGGTCTTGAAGTGCAACGATATTCGGAAGCTTCTATGACCGGGCGATTAAAAAAGCATTTTCAAAAGATTAGGTGTATTTCTGAAGACCATCTTACGCCTGAACAGAAGATACAGCACTTCCTTTTTTGTAGTTTTCGCAGAAAAAATTATGCATAAAATTTTGTCATCTGAAAGTTTGACTTTCAATTGACAAAATTTTGCAATATCCTTATATGAAAAATTTAGACAGTAATATATAAGGTCCTATTGATAAACAAATAAGAATAATCGATGCGGTGTTTTAAATGACAAATATGGATGATACAAGGCCTGTTTGGGAAATTGAAACTCGGACAGGCCAAGATTATGGCAATAGGCAGAAGCTCTCAGAAATAAGTAAAGACTTTGAAGAGCGGGTTGATTCTTCTCCATTAAAACCATCGAGAGAATTGATGATCCAGGTTTATCGGACTCTGGTGTATTTTTCAATAT
Source organism: Arachidicoccus sp. (assembly GCA_035497555.1). GTDB lineage: Bacteria > Bacteroidota > Bacteroidia > Chitinophagales > Chitinophagaceae > Arachidicoccus. Next base: position 1,145 of record DATJDF010000196.1, read on the forward strand.
TTATCCTGTTTACCCCAAGTTTATCGATTTTTTCTACGCCCTTTTGAATAAGCGTGTCATTTGAAATTTTTACGACAAAAGTAAAATCATTGCCTTCCCACGCTCTGGCATTACAATAGGCAAGATGTTCAGTATACAAACTATCATCCTTTAAGGTATATGGACCACCGCCTGCTCCAAATACTGCGGTAGAATCCTTCCCTTTATGCAGATCATGCTGCAGAAATGCAAAATGCGTGTCGTTTATAATCTTTATAAAAGTGGTGTCACCACTATAATTTGTAATAGTGGAATCTCCGTTTTCTATAATTATAGCTGATACAAGCTTCCAGGTTCCGCTCAGCATAAAGGAAGATTGATTTTTTGATTCAGCCTTTGCATTTTCTGTTTTGTTTTGACAGCCAACCAGGCTGAGTGAAAAAATCAGACAAGTCAGCATTGTTTTCTTCATGGGTCTATATTTTTTTGATTTTAAAAATAAGACAATTTTGTGATTTTGTTATAGTTAGCTTATATACATAAATCTTTGACGATGACTGCATTGTCTATTGAACGCGGCAAATCCATCATCAATGATTTGTATCTAGTGTATAATCAATGTTATAGATAGATGTAATTAAAATATGTATTATCTATTATAACCTTAACTGCATGTTCCCCAAAGAGTCATGAACGAAAACGTCCTTAATCGGTTGTCAATTTCTGTCATTTGCGCGCGTAATTTCATGAAAAATTAAAAGCCATGATTGAATCGAAAAACGGCCTGCTCAAAGGCTTTATCAGATTGAGCGCTACCTCCACAGAAGTTGTCAACAAGCTTGGACCCCTTGCCGGGCTGGTTGGAAACTGGAATGGGAATCAGGGCTGGAACCTAATTGCTGTACCAAGTGGCTTAAATAGGTTTCAACTTTTAATTCAGAATTTTTCCGAGAAGATTTCATTTACGCCAGTAGGCGCACCGGTTCCAAACAGGGGTGGGGTTGAAGAGCAGTTTGTTGTAGCCTTAATGTATGAACTTACCGTTATTGATAAAAGTACACAAGGTGTCCTGCATGTAGAAAACGGTATGTGGCTGAATCTTTCAGATATTGAAAAGCAAGCTCCTGGTGCCGAAGATTCCTTTCCTATAGCCCGTCAGGCCAGTATCCCGCACGGTGATGTGGTCATCGCACTTGGCTCAGTCGTTACATCAACAGGTACTCCACCTATCAGCGCAATCAATGCCATTCCGGATGCAGGAACACAGGCGCCGCTAGGATACACCGATGCCTACCTTAATACAGGTTTTCCGGAGTTTAATGCTGCCAATCCAAATGCAATGCTTCTAAAAGCTTTAGAAGGCCAGTCTATTGGTAATGTAACTACGCTGGCTTTGGATACAGCTAATCAGGGGGGGAGTATCAGTAATATACCCTTTGTTGAAAAGCATGTTCAGCCCTCAGATTTCAAATGCACTTTCTGGATTGAGGATGTACTCAATTCGGATGGCACCATTGCGTTCCAGCAATTGCAATATTCTCAGCAAACTAATCTGAATTTCATCAAAAAATTTCAGAATAATGGTCAGGATGGCCTCATTATGTGGCCACATGT
>DATJDF010000197.1:0-7561 GCA_035497555.1 Arachidicoccus sp.
TGGCCCCTAACGTAACTTCCCAATCCGCATTTCTGATGGGAGTAACATGTAATTCAGTTTCAAGACCCTGACTCATCGTTTCACCAACGTTTGTCAGATATGAACTACCGCCGGATGCAGAAGAAATACCCGTACTTACAGTCTGATTAGACGTCTTGGAATGATAATAGGTGACGGATGTAGTAACCAGATCCCTGTTAAACAAGTTTAAATCAAAACCTAATTCATACTGATTGGTTAACTCGGGCTTTAACCCGTCAGAAACAATTCTGTTATCCATACCAAAACCGGGTAAGTTTCCAAAAGGGAACCCGGCTTGTTGCGAAAATGTTCTCTGTAACTGATAAGCACCAAAAGTATTTGAAGCACCCGGGAGATTGACTTCACCTACCTTAGCTATACCACCACGAATCTTAAGAAAATGAACAATTTCACTATTTTTCAAGAAGTCAAGAGCGGAAGTCGCAATGAATGAAACGTCAGCAGATGGATAGAAGAAATTTCTTGTAGCAACGGGCAATAATGACGTCCAGTCATTACGTCCGGTCATGTGTAAAAACAGGAATTCTTTATAGCCGACTCTGAAGTCACCATAAAAGCCCATTGTACGTGCTTTAAAATTGGACTCACCTGCACCGGGAATACCAACCAGATTTCCAACGTTATAAAGACCCGGTACGACCAGTGGTGAAGCAGATACATTTACACCTTTATATTCATCCTGGTTCCATTGACCACCAGCCAGAAAATTAAAGGAGAAATCATTCTTTTTTAAATTCACCTGAAAGAAGATATCGCTTAACAGGTTTGTTGTATAAAATTCCGCATCTGAAACACCTGCTGAAATATCGGATTTAGAATTATCACTTATGTCTTTTGCATATTGTGAATAAGTGAAGGAACCATTCCAGGTTTTTTCTGAGTAATTTCTATGTGTTATACCCTGTCTGGCTGTAATCTCTAACCATTTAACAGGAGTATAAGTTACCTGAACGTTTCCTACCAAATATGAATTTCTGGTATGTTGGCGGTAATTATCTAACTCCCAATATGGATTTAGATACCAAGGGTTATAATATCCATTTGGATTTGCAAATGGATCTGTCTTCCAGTTTGCATATTTTGTTATATCTACATCAGAAGGCATGTTCAACATATTATTATATATATCTGCCGTCTGGGTTGTAATGTCATAATTATTCTGAGTAAAACCTAAGGAATAAGTAGCTTTTACTTTTTCATCATAAAGTTTACGGGTTCCATTAATACGTAGTGAAGCCCTGTTAAATTTATCTTTAGGTGTTGTTCCAGATACAGTTGCATATTGCCCTGACATGTAAAAAGTAGACACATCATCACCGCTGCTTAAAGAAAAGTCCGACTGACTCGTTAGGCCTTTATCCCAAAAATCCCTTCTCGTGTCATTGCCTGTATAACGAATCGTCTGTTGTGAACCATCTTCAATTGGATCACCTAAGGGCACTTCCGAGCCATCAAATGGAGGTCCATAACTTTGGTTTTCTATACTCGAAAAAGTTGGAAATCCATTTTGATCATAACTGTAAGCACTTCCTCCCTGACCATATCTGGTCTGCATTTTCGGAAAAAAGGCCACACTTTCGATCGTCTGAGTTTGTGCAACCCTAATGGTTGTAAGTCCAGATCTACCCTTTTTTGTAGTCACGATAATGGCACCATTAGAGGCCCTGGAACCATAGATAGCTGCTGCTCCCGCTCCCTGTAGGACGTTAATAGATGCGACATCTTCGGGATTCAGATTTCCCAATACTTCATTAGGAACAATAACATTATCCAAAACGATCAAGGCTTCATTATTTCCGGTTAAGGACCTGTTGCCTCTCAAAATAATACGGTAATTAGGATTGACCCCCCCAGTAGTTCCCTGAATTTGTAACCCTGCAACCTTATCCTGAAGACCACCGGCAATATTGACTGCCTTTGCCTTAGTGATTTGTTCACCCGCAAGGATTGTTTGTGATGAACCTAATTCAATCTTTTTACGCGTAATACCACCAGCCGTTACAACTACTTCAGTCAGGTCGTTATTTTTTTGGACCAAAACAATGTCTAAATGATTCTGTCTGACTACAATTGATTGGTCAGCATACCCAATGGAAGAGATAAGCAAGGTCTGCCCCTTTCTGGCCTCTAATTTAAAACTACCATCGTTATTTGATAAGACGCCTCTGTTTGTTCCTTCAATTTTTATAGAAGCCGAAGGAATCGCTTCTCCTGTTTCATTTTTTACAGTTCCGGTAATCTCTAAATTTTGTGCAAATGCTGAGTTTGCAAATAGAAAGATCCCAAAACAGAAAAGTAGTAATAGTTTTTGTCTCATGTACTTTTTTGATTAATTAATAAACTAATTGATGTCAGCTAACTTCGATAGTGGGGTTTTTAGTTAATTATTGGGTCCCAAAATGATGTTTCATTGTCTCAAGAGAATGACGTAAAGTTAAAGAACCATTCAACACAATTAACGTTTTATCAGGATTTTTTTTAAATTACTTTAACCTAACATACTGATAAATTTGTATACTATCTATTTTTAATATTCTAGAATGCCCATGAATAGCGGGCTTCAGAGATCATTTAGTCTATTAAATTAGTAGACTATTTAAATCGTATGAATTATTTATTTTTGAAACAAGGTTTCATTCTGGGATTTTATTGCAGTTTTGGCTTTATTTAGTACAACATAATCCCTACTAAAAAACTAACGATTCGCTATTTCCTGTAATGGCAAGGATAGCAATTCAATTAACTTTAAATCAGGTTCATGGATCATAAAAGCAGACACAATATTATACCCAACATATTTTCCAATATTATTCGGAAAATCTTTTGGCTGATTTTCTGCGGATTGCTGATCAGATAAATATTGGATAATAATTTCGGCTTTGTCGGTATCAAACAATTTACTGGATTCGAAATAGTCGTTTATTTCACTTGAATGATGCGCACACCACTCCATTTGTTGCCTGTCGTAGCCAAAAAGGACGGAATCCGGCAATGCTGGTAATAGACATTTAAGCGCATAAAGCTTTCTCCCTTCCTCTACCATTTTATCGATCATTCTCAAATTCCCGGGCTTATCAGGGAACTCATGCGTTATCCATGCAAGTAAGGCAGTAGGTGCTATATAAACAGGTGAGAAAGAATTTATTTTCTGATCCCCAAAAAGACTATTTATATATGCTGTTTGATAACCTGTATAATTTGGCCCTAAAAACTGTTGTAAGCCAACAGCAATATTGCCTTCATCTATAAAAGCACCATAACTATCAATTGGGCCGATATAAGTTATGATGCGACCGGGTAAAACAATATGCGGAAAATAAACTTTTGCACGCTTTAGCCCATTTTCGATTTGCTTTAGTGGTTTCTCCAGATTCGGTATATAATGAGCTATACTATCCGCAAGTGGCTTGTATTCAGCAATAAAATTTCTTATTTGAACATTATTGTCCTTTTCTCTGGGAGAAAAAGCAGCGATACTAAATAGGAAATCATTATAGAAAACACCATATTTTGACTTGAGTTTTGCCAGTTCCCTTTCAAGATGTAAAGTATCCATTGAAAGAAAATCCTTTTCCCAATGTACAACCGGCATGTTCATTTGAATTTTTGAGATATCCGGTGCATTTTTCTGCCTTGCTGACTGACATGATATTAATAAAAAGGTCATTATGGATAACCATCGGTAATTCATGCTGCTAAATTATATAAAAAATAATGCATCACCTCGGATATAAAGTGATGCATTGTTATAAGTCGATCATTTGTAAGGACCACCCATCAGCCGTTCCATATATTATCATCAGGTGTATAATCCATAAAAATGCCACCATCTAAGATAATTTTAGCAATGGTCTTCTTGGTGGTAATTTTTAGCAATTGCTCCTTTTCATTCTGTTTCCAGCTTCCTGGTGTCTGATGTAAAGTATCCGTAGTGCCATCCGTAAAAAACACCCTTACGTCAAATGGTATTGCAAAACCGCCCACATTTTCAATATGCATCTGGTATGCCCCATTATTATGGTCAACCTTCCCAACTTTCAAGTCAATATAATTATTGGTAAAAAACCAGTTCTGAAAGAACCAGTTAAGGTTCTGACCGGCACCTGCATTGATGGAACCAAAATAGTCCCATGGAATGGGATGCTTGCCATTCCATGTGTCCATATAATGATGTAGTGCTTTTTTAAAAACCTGATCTCCGAGCAGATCTTTGAGTGCCAGGTAGCTTAATGAAGCTTTACCGTAAGAATTATGCCCATATCCGGCACCACTAACCTGCGTAGACATGGTGATAATTGGCTGGTCTTCTTCTGCTGCAGGATTACTTATATATCTTTCCACCCGAAACATTTTATAAATGGAATCTGCATGTGCTTTTCCAAACTCTTCCTGACCAATTAGATATTCAAAAGTGGTTGCCCAACCCTCATCCATATAGGCATATCTTGTTTCATTGATACCCATATAAAACGGAAAATAAGTATGTGCAATTTCATGGTCCTGAAGCATTTGAGCAAATTTCATGTCGCTTGTTGTTCCATCATTGACCATCATTGGATATTCCATATCCGCATAGCCCTGGAAAGATGTCATTTTTGAAAATGGATAAGCGACCCCCGGCCATTTAGTTGAATAATACTTCAGAGAATGTTGTGACCAGGCTACATTCTGATGAAAATCCAGTGCTGTATCATTATAGGCAGCCTGGACACTGGCCCGACGACCGGTTTTTGGATCAACGATTACACTCGATGCGTCCCAAACATAATTTTTACTGGTGCCAAAGCACATATCTGTAATATGGTCTGCCTTGAATTTCCAGGTATTCCAGCCTTTCTGCTGCGTAACTTTGTGTCCCTGAACCTCAGCAAAATCGGCAATATGGATGACGTCATCTGATTTATAAGAAGCTGTAAGTCTTTTTGCTATGACGGGTTGTAGCACCTCCTCTGGGTTGAGTAAGTCTCCGGTTGCCCAAACCACATAATTTTCGGGGACAGATACCGCTAACTTATAATCGTTGAAATCATTATAAAACTCCTGACGATCAGAATGGGGGAGAAAATCCCAGCCATTATAATCATCGTACACAGAGACCCTTGGGTAACAATAGGCTACAAAAAAAGTGGTGCTATCTATTTGCCCCTCCCTGCCGCTTAACTTCGAAAGCGGGTAATTCCATTCAATGTTTAGCTTAACGGTACTGTGTGGAGCGATAAAATTTTTAAGTCGAAGACCTGCAACTGTTCCCCAATCGCTGCTATTCACAGGATAAACGACTCCGTCAATGGCAAATTTTGTTATATCCAGCCCGGCATCCAGAAAATCTGGGCTGGTAGAATTAGATCTGGGAGATTGAGGTTTATGAAGGTTATTGACAAACCGGATGGCTATTATCTTTAAGGTGTCGGGACTATTATTGGTATAATTGATCGATTCCTGCCCGGTTACTAAACGGTTCTCAGGCGTTAGTTTGACCTGGATATCATAAACACCCTTGTTTTGCCAATAATTTTTGCCGGGACTACCGTCCAGCGTTCTTGTGCCATTTTCTATGGCTTTTTTGACATTTCTGGGAACATAAAGCTCCTGTGCACTTAGTAATTCTACCCCAATGAGGCAGAATCCAATAAAAGATAGTAGTATTTTACGCATAGTTAATTGTTATTGCTGCTGATTCAAAAGGAAATTTGTACTTGGAAACCGTGAAATTAATAAAAATTTGAACATTTTTACGAAGTTCCCGTTCAAATCCCAATTAGAAATCCAATTTGCCTTATTTAAGAATCTCAAATTCTTTGAAGTAGAGTAGGGCTCATTTTACGTCCGTTTGGCAATAATATGTACATTTGCAATCAATTTCAGCGGGATTCCGCAATCTTTAATTAAATATTGGATGACAGTTTCTTATAATTGGTTGAGTGAATACTTACCGGAAAAAATGGATCCGGAAAAATTATCTAAAATTCTGACTTCTATCGGACTGGAAGTTGAAAGCCTGGAAGTTTACGAAAGTGTAAAGGGCGGTTTGGAAGGAATCGTCGTAGGAGAGGTATTAACCTGTGAACCCCATCCTAATGCAGACAAACTTAAATTGACTACCGTAAATACAGGGGGTGAGACTCCGCTTAAAATAGTTTGCGGAGCACCCAATGTTCAAACTGGTCAGAAAGTATTGGTAGCACCCATGGATACGACAATTTATCCAAAAGGCGGTGATCCAATAACGATGAAGCTCGCTAAAATCAGGGGCCAGGAAAGTGAGGGAATGATTTGCGCGGAAGATGAACTAGGGTTAGGTGAATCTCATGATGGAATACTTTTATTATCTGAGGATAAAACGCCAGGCACCAGAGCCAGTGATATTTTCACTGTTTATAAAGACTATATTTATGAAATTGGCCTCACTCCCAACAGGATGGACGCCATGAGTCATATGGGTGTTGCCCGTGATGTTTGTGCTTACCTTACACGGCATAACAACGGAACCTACAAATTCAAAACACCCTCGGTCAATGGATTTAAACCGGATAATCACGCTTTACCCGTTGAAATAATTGTAGCAGACAATAAACTATGTCCCCGCTATGCCGGCTTAACGATACAAAATATCCAAATCGCACCTTCGCCTGAATGGTTGCAAAACAAATTAAGATCAATTGGTCAAAGACCAATTAATAATATTGTAGATATTACCAACTTTGTCCTTCATGAAACGGGTCAACCTTTGCATGCGTTTGACTTATCTGCTGTAACGGGTCACCAGGTTCAGGTTAAATGTCTTGCTGAGGGAACAAAATTTACAACCCTTGATGGAAAAGAGCGGATACTCTCTGCAGAAGACCTGATGGTTTGTAATAATGATACACCTATGTGTATTGCCGGTGTATTTGGCGGACTGGATAGTGGTGTTTCCCAGCACACAAAGGATATCTTTTTAGAATGTGCTGTTTTTAATCCAACTTCAATTAGAAAAACCTCTGTCCGTCATGGGCTTAGGACGGATGCGGCCACCCATTTCGAAAAAGGAGTGGATATTTCCAACACATTATATGTTCTCAAGCGGGCTGCTTTATTAATTAAAGAAATTGCCGGGGGAACCATCAGCTCAGATATTACTGATCTGTATCCGGAACCAAAGGAAAAGACCCATGTAGCCCTGAAATACCATTACCTCAAAAAATTAAGTGGTAAGAACTATCATCAGGAAACTATTATTGACGTTTTAGAGGCTCTTGGATTTGAAAAATTAAAAGAGGGGATGGATGAAGTATGGATTGCTGTTCCTTATAGCAAACCTGATATTACACTCCCTGCTGATATTGTTGAAGAAATATTAAGAATTGATGGACTCGACAATATTGATATTCCCAGTTCTATTAGAATTTCACCCGCTATTGATCAATATGGGTTAAAGGAAGACACAAAAGAAAAATTAGCCAGTTTTCTGGTAGGCCGAGGTTTCTTTGAAATTATGACCAACTCCATTACCAACAGCAAATATTACTCAGATGAAGTG
>DATJDF010000198.1:0-9617 GCA_035497555.1 Arachidicoccus sp.
TGTTTATACGCTTTCATAAAACAAAAATAGCACTAAAAAAGTGCATGGAGAAACCATGCACTTAAAAGTTTGTGATAAGGCGACTGAATCTTAGAAATTGAAGGCCCTTCTGCTCATGTTCCAACGAAGCCCTACCATGAACATTTTGACATGATCTTTGGGTTGGGTTTCAATATCGTATCTTCGGTAAGTGAAATTGGCATCAAAATACAGATTCTGGATAATTTCATAAGAGGCGGTCAGTGAACCTAAAAGGCCGTTCACTCCGGTACCATCGCCAGGGAAATAGCCATCGTCATTTAAACGGTTGTCATTGTAATTCCTGAATAAATCCCCACCATTATTGGGTTGGCTGATGGCCGTTGCATAGGCGGCTGTTGTATCGAGTCCTTTTTTATAAAGCATACCCATAATTTCAATATTCAATTTAGGGATCGGCTGATAATTTGCGATACCCACCAGTTCCTTAAAATTGGCGCCCAATGGATGTGCCAGTGGCTGATTGTAATGGGTGAAATTATTTTGTGTCCATTTATCCATATAAGTAAAAGGCCGGACGACATTGCCCTCCACCTGTAAATCCAGGTTCTTAATTGTAAAGGCATCTATATATTTACCGCCCAACTGGAAGCCAACTTTATTTACCCAGTTGCCCTTTCCAAAATCAAACATTTTATCGATATGGAATTCATTAATCAACCACTGCCCGTAGGCCTCAAAATGTTTGGCAAAATTGGCTTTGAAGTCAAGACCGATGCTTGATTTTGCGCTATTGCCGGTGTTTTGGGACATAGAGCGGTTAAAAATAGCCGGGTTAAGATAGCTTACCTGAAAACCACCATTGATTTTTGAATTATACATGGTGTTTTCATAAAGTCCGATTTTTAACCAATTCGTTGCCTGCCAGGTGAGATAATGAAACATCATGTAGTTTCTGGGCCGGGTAGAATCGCCATTAGGAATAAACGGAGCGATGGTCTGTGCACCCACAGCTGTATATTTTATTTTGCCCGCCTGAACTCCGAATTTTAGAAAGTAAAATGGGGCACTGTTATCACTTAGAAACAAGCTGCGGTAGCCATCCCCAATAAAGAAGCGGTCATATCCTAACTGGAAATCAATATGCTTACCTGCGTGAAAAGTAACACCGCCGCGCACATCAAAATAATCGTAGCCGTTTTTGTTATAATGCTTATAATAGCCTTTGCCCGGCAATGAGTAATGGGCATCTGTATACTGTCTTACATACAGTGGATCTCTTTCCTGATTTTCAGAAAAGTAAAGGTAGTAGCCCAACCTTTGGTCCACCTGGCCGCGAACACGGATGCCTCTGGAATTGACAAAGAGATTGGTCCCATCGCTGGCATGCCCGAATTGCAGGTTCAGCAAGGGATCAACGATGATGCTGTAATCTGGTTTTGAAACTTCATACAGATGCGCCGGAGTCTCAAAAAATGTATTAAAAATCGGTTTTTTCACCCCGAAAGAATCCTGATAATAATTTGTCCAATCTGAGTTATTCATCAGCAGACTGCGCAGGTTGTAGCGGTCAACCGGCGTTAAGGTACTGCCTAGCGCACCTGCCTTGTCGAGCGAATCAATACGTTCCATTCTTTCTGTAATGCGCTTCCGGTCAAAAGGCTTAACTGTTGTAAACTGCATAACAGAATCCCCCCGTAATTTGATATCCATCCGCTTGATTAACAGATTTTGTTTGTCACCAAGCTCGATATTATCTGTTTGCGCCTTAACTTTAAGCGCCAGGAAGGACAAGCAGCCTGCAAAAAGGAGCGCGTATCTTATTTTCATAAAAACAATTTATACTATATAATAATGACCAGTTATTTAATAAAAAATGCCAAAATCGCGAACGAAGGTAAGGTATTTATCAGTGATGTTCTCATTCGTAATCAACGAATTGAAAAGATAGCCCCATCGATACAAGTTAATTATAAGGTTCATGAAACAGATGCGACTGGTTTATACCTCCTGCCTGGCGTTATAGATGATCAGGTACATTTCCGTGAGCCAGGGTTAACCCATAAGGCCGAAATTTATACAGAGGCCAGGGCTGCTGTTGCCGGAGGGGTGACCAGTTTTATGGAAATGCCAAATACCGTGCCACCCGCTTTTACACTTGAATTGCTTGAAAAAAAATACGACAGCGCCGCTCAAAATTCAGTTGCCAATTACTCTTTTTACTTAGGGACCTCTAATGACAATTTGGAGGAAATTCTACGAGCCGGTGACCGCAAAAATGACATTTGCGGTGTAAAAATCTTTATGGGCTCCTCTACCGGCAACCTGCTGGTCAATGATCCGCTGGTACTGGATAATGTATTTGGCGGTTGCGAGCTGCTCATTGCCACCCATTGTGAAGAAGAAGGGATCATCCGGGCTAATTATGAAAGGATAAAAGCTGAGAAAGGTGTGCTGGAACCCGCTGACCATCCCCGGATCCGTAATGCGGAAAACTGCTTTGAATCCAGCTTCAAGGCGATACAGTTCGCTCAGAAACACGGCAGCCGCCTGCATATTCTGCATATAACCACACAGAAGGAACTTCAGTTATTTTCCAATATGCTTCCCCTGGAACAAAAAAGGATAACTGCCGAAGTATGTGTACACCATCTTCATTTTACAGATAAGGATTATGAAGACAAGGGATATCTTATTAAGTGTAACCCGGCCATCAAGGCCGGGTTTAACCGGGACGCTCTCTGGGAAGCCATGCTGGATGACCGTCTCGACGTTATCGCCACAGATCATGCCCCGCATCTTTTAAGCGAAAAAGGCTTTGATAGGGATGCGGATGGACAACTTTCCCCATTAAAAGATGCTCAATATGAAAAGACGCACGCAGGACTGCCACTGATTCAACATTCATTGCCCTTAATGCTACGTTATGTCCAAGAAGGTAAATTGCCCATTGAAAAAGTGGTAGAAAAAATGTCTCACGCCGTGGCCAAGTGCTTTCAGATTAAAGAAAGAGGGTTTATTCGCGAAGGATATTATGCAGATCTCGTCCTGGTAAACATGGATAAACCCAGCATGGTTAGCCCGGATTCACTATATGCTAAATGCGGCTGGTCACCCTTTGAAGGAGAAAGTTTTCCGGCCAGCATCGAAAAAACCTTTGTAAATGGCCAGCTGGTTTATGGAAATGGTGTTATAAATGAATCCATTAAAGGGGAAAGACTCAAATTCGACAGATAGGTAAATCCAGTAATCAACATATCGGAAAATTCTAAATATGAATATTGACAGAAAAACCTTATATGATCTGGGCATCTTCAGCCGGTATGAACAGGAATCTATTTTCCATTACATCGATTTTACGACTACTTCAGGCGGGAAAGACTGGCTCCATCACTTTTTTGAGCGACCGCTCAGTGATGTAAAGGAAATACAGGACCGCCAGGCCCTTATCCGTCATCTGGGCGAATTTCCCCTGCCGCCGACAATCACTAATGGCACTATGATGGTGATGGACAAGTTTTTTTATTCGCCGGTGACCAATATACCGGACGTAGCCAATTTGGTCAATGTTTCTTTATATAAGACACTCAACCGTCCTGATTACGTGATTTTACGTTACAGCCTGGGGCATATCGCCCGATTTATAAATGGCATGGCAGAGATCTACGCCTTGTATGCCCCCCATAACACTTCCACCGAGTTTGAACAGTTACTCGGCAAAATAGGTGAGATACTGGAAAAACCTTTTTTTAAAAGCCTGGCCAGCATCGGGGCAAGGATAGGGGAGGGCGGCCGAACCTCTGCCCGGGAAACTATTCGGTATACCTTTAAGATATACCGAAGTGTGCAAAAAAATGACATCAAAGTACTCGAAGAGGCCTTTTTTAAGATTGACGCCTGGTGCAGTATGGCTAAGGCGGTAAAAGCACACGGTTTGATATTCCCGGAGATCCTGACCTCGAATCAGCCACATCTGGTCGCCGAGGATCTGTATCATCCGATTTTAGAAAACCCCGTAGGGTACGGGTTTAGCCTTACAAATGATAAGAATTTTCTTTTTCTTACCGGCGCCAATATGGCGGGCAAAAGTACTTTCATCCGGGCAGTAGGGATCGCCCTTTATTTGGCAGCTCTGGGAATGGGAGTGCCCGCGAAATCTATGCAGGCAAGCACTTTTGATGGTATACTCAGCAATATTGACGTGACAGATAATACGATGAATGGGGAAAGTTATTTTTTTAATGAAGTGCAAAGAGTAAAAACCATTGTAGAAAAGATTAAAGACGGCTCTAAATGGCTGATTCTCATAGATGAACTCTTTAAAGGGACGAATATCGTAGATGCCATGAAATGCTCAACCACTGTTGTTGAGGGGCTCCGTAAGGTATCTACGTCGCTTTTTGTGCTTTCTACGCACCTCTATGAGATCGGCAATGATCTGAAGCGCTTTGACAACATCCAATTCAGATATTTTGAAACGCAGGCTATAGCAGATAACCTCATTTTCAGTTACAAATTGAAGGAAGGGATCAGCGATGACCGTTTAGGTTACCTTATTTTGAAACGGGAAAAAGTAGCTGAACTGTTGGATAATCTATAAAAATCACTGTTTTTTAGGATTTCCTGCCAAAAAAAACATTCAAAATGTTTTGCTAAAATGAAAACAATATTATATTTGTAAAGGTTAAAATAAATTAAAGTAAATTGCTCAACTAAATCTTTGAATTTTGGATTACGAATACAACGACCGGAAGCAGGCAAGCGTTTATAGCCGTAGGCTCAAAGCCGGTAAAAGAAGAACGTATTTTTTCGATGTTCGGGAAACAAGGGGAAATGATTTCTTTTTGACCATTACGGAAAGTCGTAAGAGATTTAACGATGATGGCTATGACCGGCACAAAATCTTTTTATATAAGGAAGATTTTAACAAATTTATTAAAGCCCTCGGTGAGGCAGTTGATTTTGTAAAGACGGATCTTATGCCGGATTATGATTTTGACATCTTCAGTCACGAAGGTGATGAACAGCACCCGGAGGGTCAGGGATCGTATAATGCGGATGCCACCTACCCGGGCCAGGCAGTTGTTTTAGACAGCCAGGCACCAACCATTGAGGAAGCCATAGTTGAAAATAGTGCCACAGATACACACAGTGTAATGGATACTGATAAACTTTGCGAAAGCGGCAGCGAAGTATCTCTTGAAGCCGACCTTTCAGCCACAGAAAATCCCGTAGAAGCGGAGCAGTCACAGGTAGCTGCTGCCTCATCTATAAATGAGGAAGCCGAGCGCATGGAGGCTCCTGTAGCAGCTTCTGAAGTTGAAGAGGAAAGCGTTGATGATCAGGACGTTCTGAATGCAACGACCGCCTCAAAAAAGCTGGCCTCCGAGGAAGTTGAAAAATGGTAACAGGCCCGGCAAAAATTCAGGGAATAGAGACCTCGGATGAAAAATTAATTGTGCGCAAAAAAATATCCAAAAAAGCAGTGAATTATCACTGCTTTGTTCTTGCAATCTATTATCTTTGCCGCCCAAATGCGTCGTTGGCTGGCTATCACCTGGTTGACCGTGCTTCATTTTAAAAACATTTTGGAATTACGGCATATTGTAATACCTTTGCCGTCCGATAAAAAATACAGTTATGGCAAGAGTATGTCAGGTTACAGGAAAAAAACCAATGGTGGGAAACAATGTTTCACACTCAAATATTAAAACCAAGCGTCGTTTCTTACCCAATTTGCAGACGAAGCGCTTCTTCTTCGCAGAGGAAGACCGTTGGATTACATTGAAGTTATGTGCTGATGCAATCCGTACAATCAACAAAAATGGTCTGGCTTCTGTTGTTAAACAATTAAGAGCAGACGGGGTTAAAATCTAATTAAAAGTCTTCAACAATTAAAGCATTATAGCAATGGCAAAGAAAGGAAACAGGGTTCAGGTTATTTTGGAATGCACTGAGCATAAAGCAAGTGGTTTGCCTGGAACCAGCCGTTATATTTCTCAGAAAAATAAGAAGAATACTGCAGAGCGTTTAGAGCTTAAAAAGTATAATCCAATTTTAAAGAAAGTAACTGTACACAAAGAAATCAAATAATCAAAGGCGGTCTTCACCGCTGGGAAACATTTTTATAAAAAACGAATTATGGCAAAGGCAGCTAAAACCGCAATTAAAACTAAAGATCAGAGATCTGCAGCAGATGCAAAGAACTGGACCAAAGTAATTAAAACTGTACGCAGTCCTAAAACAGGCGCTTACACTTTTAAAGAAGCGATCATACACAAAGACAATATCAAAGAATTCCTGGCTAAATAATTACAGCTGGATTTTACCCATAAGTATTGTATATTGAGCCGTATAGCACCTCCTGAACAGGGACGCGCTATACGGCTTTACTGGTTTAAGGTTATAGTGATGCTGTAGATATGCCAGGAGCCGGCTTGACTATAAATGAACAGCTCCATATAAACGCTTTGGTTGCAGGATAGGTAATTCTATCCGATTTGGGGTTAAATATTGTCATCTGTATCGAAACGTTCCACTTTTTGAATACCATCCAGCATTTTCAGGTGATCCACAAGCGCATCAAGTTCTTCTTTGTCATGAACAAAAATTTTCAGCCGGCCATTAAATAATCCTTCTTTGGATTCAATGCTCAGGGCCGAGATATTAATTTTTAATTCCCCGCTAATAACATTAGTGATTTTATTGATAACCCCCACGTCATCTACGCCGATAATTTCCAGGCCGGTAAGAAAGGAGATTTCTTTATTTTTTGCCCATTTAGTCTTGACGATCCGGTGTCCCTGATTGGCCATTAACTGTGCAGCGTTCGGGCAGTTCGTCCGGTGTATAATCAATCCCTTGCCCACGCTGACAAAACCAAATACATCATCACCGGGAATAGGATGACAACAACCTGCAAGGGTGTACATAATCCTGTCACTGCTCTCTCCAAAAATAATCAGCTCAGAATCTTTTTTTGAGAAATTCTTCGAAGGGTGGTCTGGATTATACGGCGGCTTTTCCAGTTTCTCCTCTGACTTGGGTGGTTCGAGTTTGTCACCATTAACTGTAAAACTCTTTAATTCTTTAAGGTCAATTTTCTTAATAGCAATATTATAATAAAGATCAAGGTGCGAGCTCAGATTATAGAAACTCACCAGTTCATCAATATTATGAGAGGAGACAGGTACGCCAATATTTTCCAGTTTTCTTTTTAATGTGTATTTGCCATCTTCTGCAATGCCGCGCTTTTCTTCTTTTAATGCGTCTTTGATCCGGTTTTTCGCCTTAGCAGTAACGACCAGATTCAGCCAGTCTTCACTTGGCTTTTGTTTATTACTGGTGATGATTTCTACCTGATCACCGCTACGGAGTATGTGACTTAGGGGAACCAGCTTATGGTTGACCTTCGCTCCAATACATTTCTGGCCCACAGCCGAGTGGATACTGAAAGCAAAGTCAAGGGCGGTAGATCCCTTTGGCAGCATTTTGACATCGCCTTTTGGCGTATAGGCATATATTTCTTCTGCCAGAAAACTGGTTTTGAAATCTTCCAGAAAATCAATACTGTCTGTTCCTTGAGAACTGATCATTTCCCGAATCTGACCGAACCATTTATCAAAACGGTCTTCATTACTAGTACCTTCTTTGTATTTCCAGTGGGCGGCTAAGCCTTTTTCTGCAATCTCATTCATGCGTTTGGTTCGGATCTGTACCTCTACCCATTTGCCCTTAGGTCCCATGACCGTAGTATGTAAAGCCTCGTAGCCATTGCTTTTGGGGTTACTTAGCCAGTCGCGAAGTCTTTCAGGGGCAGGCGCATATGCATCTGTGACAATAGAATATACTTTCCAGCATTCTTCTTTTTCTTTTTCCGGTGGAGAATCCAAAATGACCCGGATCGCAAACAGGTCATATACTTCCTCAAAAACCACCCCTTTCTTTTTCATCTTATTCCAGATCGAGTGGATACTTTTCGGACGGCCATAAATCTCAAAAATAAAACCAGAAGCGACCAGCTTCTCTTTGATAGGTTTTATAAATTCATTTATAAAACGGGTTCTTTCACGTCGGGTTTCAGCCAGTTTGCGTGCAATTTCTTTATACTTATCTTTTTCCAAGTATTTCATGGAAAGGTCTTCCAGTTCTGTCTTTATAGAATACAGTCCCATGCGGTGTGCAAGGGGTGCGTATACCCAGACGGTTTCACTGGCGATTTTCAACTGTTTCTCCTGCTTCATCCAATCCAGCGTGCGCATGTTGTGTAGCCGGTCAGCTAGCTTAATAAGAATGACGCGCGGGTCATCCGTTAAGGTCACCAGTATTTTTTTGAAATTTTCCGTTTGCTGGGTGGTAGAGGCATCGACAACGGTGGAGATCTTGGTCAAGCCGTCCACAATCTTGGCAATTTCATTGCCGAATTCACGGGTAATATCTTCAATGGTAATATCCGTATCCTCCACGGTGTCGTGAAGGAGCGCGCAGATTGTACTGCGCACACCCAGGCCGATTTCCTCGACACAAATCATCGCTACCGATATTGGATGAAATATATAAGGCTCGCCGCTTTTGCGGCGCATGGTCTTATGGGCTTCGGCTGCTATAGAAAAAGCCTGACGGACAATTTCTTTATCTCCTTTCTTAAATTTTGGCCTTAGGGTACGAAGAAGTGCCCGATATCGGCGGAGGATTTCTCTTTTTTCCTGTTCCTCGTTCAACCCGTATTTTACCAATTCCTTCTCTGATGTTTGTTGTTTCAAATTACTGCGTCCTCCGTTATAGAGACGAATTTAAGCAATTGTCCACAGTGAGAAAAATAATTTCTTTCGATGCTTTAGGAGTTGTGTTTCGGGGCGTCTTTCCGGTCGTTAAAAAATCGATTGCCCCGGGCCAGGATGCGCAGACCACGGCGTTTAAGAGAAATTTCCGGAGCGGCTTTAATAAATTCTCCCTGGTTAATTCTATAAGCAGACAAAATATCTTTATACGTTAAAAGTCCAACAAAACGGCCGTCCTCTGCCTGAACGGGCAAACCTTCCTTGTCTTTTTTGAGCATCATTTTAACGGCCGTATACAATGTGTCAGAATTTTTAATAAAGACTTCACTTTTGCCTGTCAATAAACTATCAAGGGCTTCACTGTCATCATGGCTTCCGAAAAGATCCCGAATACTGAGGTAACCTAAATAATCTCCGTTTTCGTTTTTGACCATAAAATAGTTAAGATGCTGGCTGTCGTTCAGCACTAACTCCTTCACTGCGTTTATTTTATCTTTAGCCCCCATAACCATCGGGTTTTGTTTAGTGACTTGGGAAACCAGAATTTTGTCCAGTACATCCGGTTCGTAGGAGTCAGGAATTTTAACGCCCTTTCTTGCTATTTTTTCGGTCATGATCGTGTTTTCCATGAAGAAAAAGGAGATAAAATAGGCAGCTGAACAGGCGGCCAGCAGGGGTAGAAGGGCATTGGACTGCCCGGTACTTTCGATGGCGAAAATAATGGAAGTTAAAAGTGCCCTGGAAGCACCGGCAAACAGTGCCGACATACCAATTAAAGCGGAGAGGGGAAGGGTTAACCCGGAATTTGGAAAATAATGTAAAATCAGGATGCCAAAGAGCAATCCCGCAGCACCTCCG